>NZ_NADV01000109.1:0-378 GCF_003264175.1 Bacillus sp. SRB_331
TGTCTTGAAGAGAATATAGTGCGTTGATATCAACCGTAACCTCTTGAAGATCTTTTGAATAAATTTTAGAAAAAAGGGCTGCTGTCCCCCCCATCCACCCTGAAGCTAATACAACAGGGGATTGCACCTCAACATTTTTTAATCGATCAATAGAACTCTTAAAGCGTTCAGTCCAACGAGTAATGTCAACCAATGGAATTTTTTTTCGAACTGCAGATAGGAGTAGTCTATCTTGAGGATCATTAACCGCATTAACAACTAATGTGAAATTATCATCCAAATTTCTTAAGGGATCATCTGTTGTGTTGTCTACCTTGACTATTTTTACTCTCTCTGATTCAAAAGGTAACGCTTTCCCTAAGGTTCTTCCTCCTAATC
>NZ_NADV01000110.1:0-379 GCF_003264175.1 Bacillus sp. SRB_331
GATTAGGAGGAAGAACCTTAGGTAAAGCGTTACCTTTTGAATCAGAGAGAGTAAAAATAGTCAAGGTAGACAACACAACAGATGATCCTTTAAGAAATTTGGATGATAATTTCACATTAGTTGTTAATGCGGTTAATGACCCGCAAGATAGACTACTCCTATCCGCAGTTCGAAAAAAAATCCCATTGGTTGACATTACTCGTTGGACTGAACGCTTTAAGAGTTCTATTGATCGATTAAAAAATGTTGAGGTCCAATCCCCTGTTGTATTAGCTTCAGGGTGGATGGGGGGGACAGCAGCCCTTTTTTTCTAAAATTTATTCAAAAGATCTTCAAGAGGTTACGGTTGATATCAATGCACTATATTCTCTTCAAGACA
>NZ_NADV01000111.1:0-426 GCF_003264175.1 Bacillus sp. SRB_331
TTGACGAGCTTCTTCGTTTAGCAGCAGGGAGGTGATCGTGACTAGTGAAATATGATCAAAGTCCTGGCAGTCTAAGGCAGTAGCAACTGAGTGGAAACGGCTATCGAGGTTGCAAACAACGAGTGCTGAAATTAATTTTTCTGGTATCTCGATGCCTGCACCTTGGAGGTCTCGGGCTCGAGATTCGACTCGGCCTATAAATTCTTGCACTGGTTGCCCGTCTTGCATGCAGGTAACCCATTGGCGCAACTTGACGACAACTGAAGAGAGTGATTTGCGCTGGTAGATGTTATGGAGTTTGACCCAATACGCGTGAGCAGAGGTTTCAGAGAGTAAATGACGGAGTACCGAGTCACCCACGTTCAGTTCGACCACACCCCGGGTTTTCGTATCGGTACGGCTCGACGTCGTGTCAGTTCGTGGTTC
>NZ_NADV01000112.1:0-328 GCF_003264175.1 Bacillus sp. SRB_331
GTTAAAGGTTATTCAAAGCGCCCAGGAGTTGATTACAATGAAACCTTCTCACCTGTTGCTCATCTCTCTTCAGTTCGCCTTATCTTCGCACTCGCTGCCTCCACAAATTTGAAATTGCGTCAACTTGACGTGGTGGGTGCATTTCTCCAAGCGGACCTACATGAAGAGATATATATGAAACAGCCTACCAGATTCTCAACTGGTGACCCTTCTCAAGTATGTCGATTAAAGAAAAGCCTCTACGGACTCAAACAAGCTGGTCTCGAGTGGAATAACACAATCAATCAGTTTATCTGTGAAGATCTGTCCTTCGTTCGCCTCAAATCGG
>NZ_NADV01000113.1:0-736 GCF_003264175.1 Bacillus sp. SRB_331
GTCGCGGCGTCACGAATACGAAATTCAACCAACCGACCCTATCTGGAAGGTGCAGCGAAGATCTATACTTCAACCGGATCAGCTCTTACCTACTCCTGCAGCTACATTATGTGCCACGATGATTAACCCTTCTCAATCGATCGAGGAGCGTATCAAACTTAACCAGCAGTCGGACACCTTCGTCCAGGATATCATTTCAAGGCTTCCTGTGACAAGTTTTCGACTCGACAACGGAATCCTCTACAAAGAGAAATCGCTGGTAGTGGTGGGAGAAGATTGTAAACTGGACATATTGAAGGCACGTCACGATGCCCCAGCGAGTGGTCATTTCGGTATTTCTAAGACACTTAACTCAGTACGACGTACCTACTGGTGGCCTGGAATGTCCAAGTATATTAAAAGGTATGTTATCTCCTGTGACACATGTGCTAGAGCAAAGTCCAGTCGCCATCAACCGCACGGTCTACTCTGCCCTTTACCGATCGCAGAGGACATTTGGCGCTCGATTACCATGGACTTCATTGTTAAATTGCCGAAGTCTCGGGGGCACGATTCTATCCTGGTGGTGGTAGATCGTTTCTCAAAAATGAGCCATTTTATTCCTTGCACCGAATCGATAAATGGGGCAGGTCTCGCCGAGTTGCTCTTGACGAATGTTTTCAAATTACATGGGTTGCCCGACGAGATCATTTCCGATCGCGGACCCCAGTTCGTCTCGAAATTCTGGAAACACCTG
>NZ_NADV01000114.1:0-373 GCF_003264175.1 Bacillus sp. SRB_331
ATGGCGAACCGGATGCTGATCCTGGTTACCTGTGTCTGCATCATAATAAGATGCAGGCCAACTGGCATCAGTACATTGAATGTACGAGTATGCGAGTTGGAATGCTAAACAACAACTTAAGCTTGAAAGGAGTACAAGAGAACACTTACCTTGGCTCTGTTCAACTCATGAATAACTGAACTCAATATATAAAGCAATAAGACACATGCAATATATAAAGCTTGTAAAACAATTAAAACAACTTAGTTCGTTAAGGATTAAAGCAATAACAAACTCAACTTTACTTATATAAAGTATTATAACTTTTGTGGGAGATTCTCTAACCGACAACCACCACTATGAGCCCAAGTGATGATACAACGTCTTACCTCAC
>NZ_NADV01000115.1:0-231 GCF_003264175.1 Bacillus sp. SRB_331
ATCTCAAATGAGGTAAGACTACCCGCTGAATTTAAGCATATAAATAAGCGGAGGAAAAGAAACTAACAAGGATTCCCTCAGTAACGGCGAGTGAAGCGGGAAGAGCTCAAACCGAAAATCTCTTGCTTCGGCAGGCGAATTGTGGTCTATGGAGGTGTGTCTCAGCGTGCGGTCCCGGCCTAAGTCCATTGGAACATGGCATCAGAGAGGGTGAGAATCCCGTCTTTGGCT
>NZ_NADV01000012.1:0-6365 GCF_003264175.1 Bacillus sp. SRB_331
CAGTCAATCAGTTGTTGTTATCAAATTGATAACCCTCCTATTTCGTGTTTGCACACTTATGAGGAAACGTGTCGCGCAAATAGCGTTTTTATTAAATTGTTTTCACCCTTTAACTGGACAAGCATATGTTATTGTATGGGGATTATCCAATCATAGAAATCCACCTTTCTAATCTAAGAGTATGCTTATATGTGTACTCTTTTTTACTTACTATGAAATAACGATTTCAATCCGCTTTTGCTTGTCCATCTCTCATTCCCCTTTACGAATAATCTTTTTTATATCGTACATACTATCTGCAGGCCGACTTCCCACGGCTGCACTCTTTTAAAGCGGAGCTCGCTCCTCCGTATCGTTTTAGAGAATGGCAGGTAAATTAGTCAATTACCTGCCGTTTTTACGTATAATCGCAAAATTTTCTGTCTATACTGTTTAGAGAAAAAGTCTTATACTATTTGATGAGATCTCCAGCACAGATTATTTGTACGACCGTTCCGATAAAAGGAGCGGTCTTATTTATCTCCGCATTACTTTTCTATTCAAATAACGATTTTGTGTTAATTGAGCCATAGTCAGTCAAATTTAAAACACCGCAGTATTCACATGATATTCATTTGTTTTGAATAACCTAATATTATATAATTGTGAAGCACTCAAAAAAAATTGAGTTGTTATACCATCGCTCCCGGGAAACCGGGAGTTTTTATATATAATAAGGATTTTGTTAAAAACTTACATGCATATGTTTTTCGTTATATAATTAAGTTATCAATATATTAGGAGTGTTAAGTGTGTCAGAAACAATAATGATTTTGTTATACATCTGTTTCGGAATGAGTGCAGTTTTTAGCTTAATAAAGGAATTTCGAAAGCCACAGAGGAATCAGTTCTTGATTGTATTTGATTCTCTAATTTTGATAGGAGCTATATTTCTAATATCTAGTATCTTCATCTAAATTACATAACGAGAACCCCCGTAGGGATTGGAGCATCTAGTGAAAGCTAGCTGCTTTTTTATTAAATAACTATTTTGTTTAAATTTACCTTAATTCAAATCGAGTTTTCTTAACATTCAAATTAATAACTGTATAATATAATTAAACTATTTGTATGGGAGGTGTTTTCTATGAAATGGAAACCAAAATACAATCCAAAGTATCTCTTTTACAGCATGTATATTTATCTTTATAAAGTTATTGATGATATATCATGTTCCGTAAGATAATTTAGATTTGATAAGTAGTAAAATTAATCAGACTTCCCTACTTATTAAAAGTGTTTAGGTTTTATGAGATATCACTCATAAAGTCACTCCTTTCAAAGAGTACACATTTGCTGTGTGCTCTTTTCACATTGCTATAAAATAACGCTTTTGTTCAAATTTTAGATAGATGTTAATATTCTTCATAAAGGAGGTCTACTGATGAAAAGTTTATCGAAGAAAGTTTCTTTAATTGCTTTCATAGTAATTGTCCTTTTTATAATTTTATATTTTTGTGGTATGTCACTTTTATGGAACCAACCCTAAATTACATTTAACAAATAAGCCCTCCTGAATAAAACTCAATATTCCGTCAATATTGTATATGACATTAGATTTTCTTCTTGTTCCCCCTTGGAGATGAGCAGTTAGCTAATTGAGCTAGCTGCTTTGTTTTTCAACCATTTTTGTAGGAATACAATGTATATGCATAATTTCTGAAGTGAGATCTATACTATATTTAGGTCTTAACATCTAAAACCCTTATTTCAGCCTTAGACCTAATAAAGCGCTCCTCTCTCTTACTTGGGGCTAAGCAGTTAGCTTTTGCTAGCTGCTCTTTTGTTTTCACCATTTAAGCAGGGTTTGAGTATATTAAATTCTACCTTTCTTTATAACGTGAGCTGGCCACTTACGCTATTTTTACAAAGGGCACTAATGAAAGTGCCTTTTTTGCGTGGAAATATTTTATAAAATGAAATTTTTATTAGGTATTTGCACCTCAATGAATAACTCACATATATTATCATGTGTGCCACACTACTCTCTGAGGGCCCAACTTGCTGAGAGCACTACTTGAAGGTGCTCTTTTTAGTTTTTTCTGAATAAATCTCCAATTTCTGTCCATACTTTGAATACGCCAATCTGTAACAATTGATTTTCCTCCAAAATGGGGCAGTTAGCTTTTGCTGACTGTTCTTTTGTTTGAAATTAAAATAGCATTTTTGTTCCAAATGATGCCCTCATTCATTTGGACGTATTTACCAGTATTTTTACCAAAAAATTCATGATATGGTTAATTAGTCGAGTATGTCATTACTTGACGATTACCCTTAGGAGCCCCGCAGACAATCGGGGTTTCTTTTATTTAAATAAGGATTTTGTATTAATTCTGCTTAATATAATCCGATTTCGTTTCAATAAACGTGTTCGCATCAACTTCAATACTTACCATATCCACTTCACTATCAAATCCTACGACTCTACCCGAGAAACCTTTTAAAACCCCTTTAATAATTGTGGCTTGAATATTAACTGTTACTGTATTCATCTCTTTTCCTCGCTTTCTCTCAAATAACGATTTTGTTACGCTTTTGTAACCCCTATGGTTAAATACGTGTGTTAGAATTTATAAGAATTTGCAAATTCTCCTTTGCAAACCTATATAACTTTTGCCCTTGTGACCCCGCAATCCAAGGGCAGTTTTTAATAAAGAATAGGGATTTTATTTAAAGTTTACAAACCGGTTCTGGTGCAAAAATAAAATAAAAGAGAATAAAGCACATATATTCCTAACGGAATCGTATCTTATGCTGCAAGTCCAAACAATTGATGGATGAATTCTTTCTGATTTTGGACAGACTGGTCCCGTAAATCAAGCTGTTCTTTTTTAATCATATGCATAGCTTCTATTCCAGAAAGAATGGATGTAGCTGTGTCAAAACATTTGAACCCTAGAATCGAACGGATTCGCTTCTTTATAAAGCGATGATCTTGTTCTACTATGTTATTCAAGTACTTTTGTTGTCTAAGTTGCATACCGTCAGGTATGCTTTTCTCTTTTTTCAACTGTTCAATTGCTATAGGATAAGCCGGATTCTTATCGACTGTTATGACACGAGGCTGCGAAACATGAAAAGACCGCAAAGCTTTCTTGAAAAAGCGTTTTGCAGCCTTCTGATCTCTTGTTTTGCTTAGGCAAAAATCAATTGTATTACCTTTGGAATCTACCGCACGATAGAGATACATCCATTCCCCCTTTACTTTGATATACGTTTCATCGACTCGCCAAGAATCATTAGCCTTCTTGAGGTGACAGCGTATCCGCTTGTCCAATTCAGGACCGTACTGATGAACCCAGCGCATGATGGTCGTATGAGAGATAGATAGTCCTCGCTCTTCCATCATTTCTACAAGGTCACGAAAACTTAAATTGTACCGTAGGTACCATCTCACCATTAGCATAATAACCTCTGGTTGATAGTGTTTCCATTTGAATACACTTGGCTTAGACATACATCATCCACATCCTTTTTAGATTAGTAGTATTAGTATTTCCAAGTTTGATAATTTTTTTGCACCAGAACCTTATAGTTACCACCATAAACGCCGGTCATTTGAACCGTCCCATATTTTCTTACGGCTTTCGTGGCAATTTGAATAGGACCGAGGGTTCCACCTTGTAATTTTAATTTTTGTTCAAGAAATTCCAAAGGTGATTTCTTTCCATCCATGCCCACGCAATCAATGACTACATCGGCTCCACCATGCGTAATTTCCTTCAAATGTTCTCCCATATCAGGATATTTCGTAAACTCAAATACCTCCACATTGTTAATCTTTTTTGCATAATTTATCCGATAATCTAAGTAATCAACTGCAATTACACGCTTAGCTCCTTGCATCCAAGCGAATTTTTGCGTCATTAATCCAACAGGTCCACAACCAAGGACGATAACAGTATCACCTGACTTAACACCTGCGTTTATTACACTCCAATAGGCAGTTGGTAAAACATCGGATAAAAAAAGGAGGGACTCATCCTCAAGTTCGCAAGATTCCGGTATAACAAATGGAGTGAAATTTCCAAAAGGAACCTTTAAATACTCAGCTTGTCCGCCTGGGTGGTTACCAAATTTCTCTGTATAACCGAAGTATCCACCAGAATCATAATGAGGATTTGAGTTGTCACATTGACTTTCCATTTCATGTTGACAATAAAAACAATGCCCGCATGAAACATTAAAGGGGATAACAACACGATCTCCTTTTTTTACTTTAGTGACATCAGGACCTACTTCTTCAACAATTCCCATTGGTTCATGGCCAATAATATAACCTTGAGGTAAAGGCATGTTACCTTGATATAAATGTAAATCGGAACCGCAAATAGCGGTTGAAGTAATTTTTACAATAATATCATCCTTTTTTTCTAATCTTGCATCGTCAACTTGTTTAACCTGTACTTGATTTGGCCCTTGATAGGTTACCGCTTTCATAATCACATGTCTCCTCTTTTAAAATTTTCTCAAAACATACTTTATATTTATCTCTTGGTAATACAGCAATCATTTTTTAGTTATCAAAAGAGAATCAGGAAGTATACATAACATTGTTATGAAAGTGTTTATGGTGCCTTTTCTTCCCTATGTCTGCTAACCCTATTTTGAGAAGAAAATCAGCATTTATACATAATTGAATTTATTTTCCATAAAAAGGGATAATTATTTTCCATGATTCGTAGCATATTAAAAACATAGGAGGTGATACAATATGGCAAACAATACTAATGGAAGTCGTAATGAACTATTAGTTAGAGGAGCTGAGAGTGCAATTGATCAAATGAAATATGAGATTGCACAAGAGTTTGGTGTACAACTTGGTGCAGACACAACAGCTCGTGCAAACGGTTCTGTTGGTGGCGAAATCACAAAACGTTTAGTTGCAATGGCTGAACAACAACTTGGCGGTGGAGTTAATCGCTAAGTTCAATTAATAAATGAGTGTAAAATATAGCAGATATTAAGGTTCTGGTGCAAACCTCGAATGCTGTCAAAATATACACAAAAATATGAGAGTAATTACGAACGTTCAATCTTTACAAAGTATAAAAATACGGATTTTTATATTGATTTCCGAACAACTCATTCTCATGAGAATATAACATTCATGTTGGATTATCTACGTAATCATTTTTGCACCAGAACCAAAAATAAGCCCAAAGAATTAAATAATTCTTTGGGCTTATTTTTAAAGTTAGGAAGTTACATTCTTTCTTCCTATAAATAATCTCACAGAACAGGACCAGCGACATGTAAAGCGACAGACACTTTTCCAAATCCGCAGGATTTCTAAACATTCGTCATGCCTCACGTATAGTAAAAGGCATCGAAACCATTCATGCCCTGTATAAAAAAGACGGAGTCTTCAACCAAACTTCGCTTTTTCGACGTATAATGAATTACAGAAATTATTGATGACTGCAAAAAATTTGTCTTCCTCAACCATAGATCTTTTACATTTCAGTTAATTTTGCAAAAGAAGTTAATAAAATATATCTAATTATTGATTCACCGCTTTGGCTACAAGTGCTGCGTATGCTTCTGCACCTACTTTGGTTAAATGCACACCATCAGGTGCAAAGTAGTCTCCCTTTCCAGCACTTGCTGCATACCAATCTACTAGAGTTATATTCAGATATTCAGATGTTGTCGCTTTTAATCTCTCATTCACGATTGATTCCCACGGACGTGGTACCCTCGTATTAATAAATATCATTTTACGTTCATTCCCAATTAAATTTATTAATGATACAAGTTGCTCCGTAGTAAAGGCTCCATTTGTACCTAGCCCAATAATGACATAGTTTCCTAAATTCCCTTCATTCTTTAACTGTTCAACTATAGGAATCGCTTTTGACAGCTGGCGACCAATCTGTGCATCAATCCTAATATCAGGAAAAGTATTTTTTAAATATGGAGCAATATCAATCATAACGGAATCGCCTATCGCTGTAATGCTGGGAGAATTTTTAGGTTGCGCAGAATCTACTTCTTTTGATTCTTCTTGATTCTTAGGCGTCTCTTGAATTGGATTTTCCCAAACTGCAACTGGATGTTTCGCCGGTTGTGTTTGTACTGCTTCCACCTTATCTAGTTGCGGATTCTCCTTGGCCTTACTAACTTTTGATAACCCAAAGACGGCTATCGACGAAACGAATACTGCACAAATTAAAGCTAACTTAACACCTAAAGCGACATTTTGAAGTCTTAAATTCTTAAACTGAATATTTCGAAGCGCACCTTGTCGGATTGGTTTTTCAATATACTTCCATGAAATTTGCGCAATCATTATAATGAGAAGAAATTGAAGAATTGCTCTTATT
>NZ_NADV01000116.1:0-713 GCF_003264175.1 Bacillus sp. SRB_331
GATATGCTCATGGTCGTACAGTTACATTAGCCGCCCGATGTTGCTCCCGGGAATCACCCCAGGATCACATTCATTCTCCTTCAATCCGCAAGCCAGTTTTCCACTAGATTACTCGCATATATGTAAGACTCCTTGGTCCGTGTTTCAAGACGGGTGAATGACGACCATTTCGTCAGAATCCCCAACATGCTAATGGGGAACCCCCACCGGGTGCCGAGTGGACGCCGAGACGGAGCATTGCTCCCCAACGACGCCACCCAGGCAGCGGCAGGACCCCACAGCTTAGAGCGCATGTTTCGGCACCTCAGTCCAGGACGATTTAGCAGTTCCGGCCTATAAGATCTCAGGGCTTGCACCCCGAGCCACCTTGCCGGCACCGTTTTCGATCGAACCAAACCCATTCTGACCTGAGCCAGGAGGACAGGACCCAAGGCGACGCTTGTCGACCAACAGGCGGGAAGCCGAAGCAATCCCATCCCGCCGGCCTTGTTCGACACCAAGGAAAAATCCCCCCAGCCAATACTAGTCGACATCCCTTCGTTCTCAACAGTTTCAAGTACTATTTAACTCTCTTTTCAAAGTTCTTTTCATCTTTCCCTCACGGTACTTGTTCGCTATCGGTCTCCCACAAATATTTAGCCTTGGACGGAATTCACCGCCCGATTTGGGCTGCATTCCCAAACAACCCGACTCGTAGAGGATCGCTTGAACGC
>NZ_NADV01000117.1:0-645 GCF_003264175.1 Bacillus sp. SRB_331
AAAGGTCACATTTGTCTGGTGTCATCATACCGCTATTATTCCATTCACTAGCCGTTGTTTCTATAGGGAAAAGGGTCCCATAATGGTTCAAGTCTTGATGTCTCATTGGTGTTGATGGTTTCCCATGCTTGTGATGTAACAAGTAAATTGTTTTGGTCCATGGTGTTACATCACGTGACTTTGGTAACGTGTTCTCTATCCATTTCTGTATATCTGTTATGAGCGTTGGATTCGTCTGACTTACTACTATTATGTTCATTTTAAATTTGTATGCAGTTATGCTGAGTTCGAACAACCCTCCCCATTGTCTATCGATACTCATTATATTCAGATATTCATCCAATCCTATGCTGTCATTGTTTGGCAGCGATCCTATATAGGGTTTTAATTTTTTAGCAATGGTTCTTCCTTGCTCAGGATTTCTAGCGAATTCACATATTTCCTTTCGTAGGTTTTGCACTGTCATATTCGGGATCGCTCCTGATGCTCTGATCGCCTCGAAAGCGCAGTTTCCTATTCCGATGACATCTCTAAATACGTATTTCGTATTCTTTATCTCCACCATGCATGATGTATGGAGTCCTTTGCTGTTTCCGCCACTGTATGGTGTTGATTGTTTCTTAATTGTTTTACTTTTGTCAGTGT
>NZ_NADV01000118.1:0-233 GCF_003264175.1 Bacillus sp. SRB_331
CATGCTAACAAGGAAGTAAATCCGGATGAAGGTGCCGGTAAGTCATAATTTTTAGTTTTGTGTTGGAATCCGTTTGTGTTGGTTTAGATGGGTTTCTCCTAAGTGGGGGATGGTATGTTGAATGATGAGTTGAGGTGAGTTTGGATATTCTTGTCCCTTCCTTCTATTCCAAATCAAGCTTGAGTCACAAAATTGTAAAAGCATGATGCATGGTTTTTGGAGTCTTGTGTGAA
>NZ_NADV01000118.1:383-585 GCF_003264175.1 Bacillus sp. SRB_331
GAGTTGCTAAAAGTTGTTGGAGTTGATTAGTTGAGCATGCTTAAGAGTGTTCTTGAAGAATTGCATGATGTGTCTATTGCTTATTGGATTCGTTGATGTTGAAATGGGTTTGGTAATGTGGAGAAGGAAGTTCCTCCAATAATGAAATGAAAGGAATGGTAATGTGAGGTGCATAAGGAGTTAGTGAGTGTGCTTTTACTTT
>NZ_NADV01000119.1:0-301 GCF_003264175.1 Bacillus sp. SRB_331
AGACTTTGTAGCAGATATAAATAAAATAATCCAATTATGGATAGGATATATATCAAAACAATTAATAGATAACAAAATAGTAATGACAGAAACACCAGGATATATAGAAAGAACACTTATAGGAACAGTAAAATTATGGCTACAAAATTTATCAGAGGAAAGTTTAAAAACTCTAAGAAGTAATAAAAAATCTAATGGTGAATTAGCTACTACAACTATGGAAATATTATATAAATACGAAGTAGCTATAAGAAATGAATTTAGTAGTATGACAACAGAAGTAGAAGAACAAAATAAAGAA
>NZ_NADV01000120.1:0-477 GCF_003264175.1 Bacillus sp. SRB_331
TTAGCCCTAAACCATAAACCTATAAAATCCTAAAAAAACATTAACCTACCTAAAGCCCCAAACCGTAAAAACCTAGATAAAAACCTTAACCTCAAACCCTAAACCTACAAAAACACTAATCCCTAAACCCTAACCTAAAACCCTAAATCCTAAACCTATAACCCTAAATCCTAAACTTTAAGAAACCCTAAATCCTATAAACCCTAAAGAAACCCTAAAACCCATTTAAAACCCCTACAAAACCCTAATCTCTAAACCCTAAAAATCCGTAAACCCTAAAACTAAAATACAAAAATAAACCCTAAGCCATAAACCCTAAACCCTAAGAAACACTTAACCCTTAAAAACCCAAAAAACCCTAAACTAGAAAAACTCTAAGCTCTAAACCCTATAAAGCCCTAAATCGTATATGTTAAACCCTAAAAACACAAAAATATGTATGCCCGAAACCCTAATACAATAAAACCCTAAGAATCC
>NZ_NADV01000121.1:0-319 GCF_003264175.1 Bacillus sp. SRB_331
CAGCCGGCCCTACCACCCGCAGACCAATGGCAAGGACGAGCGGTTCCACCGCTCGCTCAAGGCGGAAGTGCTCAACGGCAGATCGTTCACAGACTTGGGGCAGGCACAGGCGGCATTCGATCGATGGCGAGAAGTCTACAACCACCAGAGGCCGCACCAAGCACTGGGCATGGCCACGCCAGCGAGCCGCTATCGCATGAGCGAGCGAAGCTACCCCCAGCGGCTGCCCGACATCGAGTACGGGCCGCACGATACGGTGGTGACCGTCAAGGCATTGGGAGAGATGAGGTTCCAGGGCAAGCGCTACAAGCTCTCGAGT
>NZ_NADV01000122.1:0-1427 GCF_003264175.1 Bacillus sp. SRB_331
GTTTTGCACGAAGACGATTCTAAAGTGGTAGGACGGTAGTCGAACTGGGCTAAGGTACCCGAAATCTCTCAGACAATTTAATGCCTGGCCTTTATTAGTGGAGAAAAGCAGCGGTTATTTATTGACATCTCGTCAGATATAAATACAAACTCCGTGGTGCTCAGCAGTTATGGGACCTCACTTCATACAGGGCATCATATTGAATTAAATAGAACCTCGTATTTCAGCACGTCCCCTCGAGGTTGTATCTCGGTTGCTTGTGTCTATGATGCCCATCTTGTTGCGACACCAACCAAACTTCAGTGTATCGAGCGACTTTGTCATTACGTCGGCAACCATTTCCTTTGTGGATATTGGCTTGACGTCGATAATTCTGTCCTCAACAAGCTTTCTAGTATAGTGATATTTGACGTCAATGTGCTTTGTACGAGCGTCAGTACGATTATTCTTGCTAATAGCGACGCATCCTCGGTTATCCTCGAATACGACTGTGGGTTGTGGACATGCAAAGCCGATCTCTTGGAGAAGTTGACGAAGCCAGTACGCTTCCCTTGCTGCGGAACATAGTGCTATATATTCTGCTTCGACAGATGATAGAGAGACGGATGATTGAAGCTTAGACTTCCACGAAACTGGCCCCCCTGCGAGCATGAAGGCAAAACCTGAAGTTGATCTTCTTGTGTCGGGATCACCTGCCCAATCAGAATCAGAGTAACCAAAGAGATCGGAACTGCCCTGTTCTTGACGATGATATGTGATGCCGAAGCTGCAGGTTCCTGCCAAATAACGAAGAACCCGCTGTGCAGCAACCCAGTGGGGCCTACCAGGATTGCTAATAAACCTGCAAAGGGATCCGACAGCCGTGCTGATATCTGGGCGAGTGTTGCTTGCTAACCAAATCAAACTACCGACAAGCTCACCATAGGGAACTTGTTTCATCGCTAGTACATCTTCTGACTCTGAGGGTGAAGAAAGGGAGGATAAATGAACACCAGGTTGCTGAGGAGTTGAAGTTGGATTGCAATCAAACATGTTGAACTTCATCAAAAGCTGCTTAACATATTCCTCTTGGTCTAACGAAATTGACCCGGTCTTCTCATCACGATGAATTCTCAGGCCGAGAAGTCTGGTTGGTACTCCGAGGTCAGTGATGTCGAACTTCGAAGACAGCTGATCGATGACTTCTTGACAGAAGTTGGTGTCGTTGTGAACAAACAGGATGTCATCAACATGGACTCCGAGAGCTAGAAAACTGCCATCACGACGAATTGTATAAATGCATGGATCAGCCTTAACTTTCTTAAGTCCAGCTTCTTTGGTCAAAAATTTGTCTAGTTTAGAGTTCCAAACCATTCCAGCTTGTTTCAATCCATAGAGAGATTTGTTCAATAGGCAAACTTGATGTTCTTGACCATGAACAACAAATC
>NZ_NADV01000013.1:0-24125 GCF_003264175.1 Bacillus sp. SRB_331
AATAAGAGCAATTCTTCAATTTATTCTAATTATAATGATTGCGCAAATTTCATGGAAGTATATTGAAAAACCAATCCGACAAGGTGCGCTCCGAAATATTCAGTTTAAGAATTTAAGGCTTCAAAATGTCGCTTTAAGTGTTAAGTTAGCTTTAATTTGTGCAGTATTCGTTTCGTCAATAGCCGTTTTTGGGTTATCAAAAGTTAGTAAGGCTAAGGAGAATCCTCAACTAGATAAGGTGGAAGCAGTACAAACACAACCAGCGAAACATCCAGTTGCAATTTGGGAAAATCCAGCTCAAGAGACGCCCAAAAATCAAGAAGAATCAAAAGCAGTAAATTCTGTGCAACCTAAAAGTTCTCCCAACGTTACAGCGATAGGCGATTCCGTTACGATTGATATTGCTCCATATTTAAAAAATGCTTTTCCTGATATTAGGATTGATGCACAAATTGGTCGCCAGCTGTCAAAAGCGATTCCTGTAGTTGAACAGTTAAAGAATGAAGGGAATTTAGGAAACTATGTCATTATTGGGTTAGGTACAAATGGAGCCTTTACTACGGAGCAACTTGTATCATTAATAGAATTAATTGGAAATGAACGTAAAATGATATTTATTAATACGAGGGTACCACGTCCGTGGGAATCAATCGTGAATGAGAGATTGAAAGTGACAGCATCTAAATATCCGAATGTAACTCTAGTCGATTGGTATGCAGCAAGTGCTGGAAAGAGAGACTACTTTGCATCTGATGGTGTGCATTTAACCAAAGTAGGTGCAGAAGCATACGCAGCACTTGTAGTCAAAGCTGTGAATCAATAATTCGATATGCTTTATAAACTTCTGTTGCAAAGTTAATTGAAATATAAAAGATTTATGGTTCAGGAAAACAAATTTTTTGCAGTCATCAATAATGAGTGGTTTCGATGCCTGTTACTAAACGTGAGTCAAGACGAAGGCTTTGAAATCCTATGGATTAGGAAAAGTGTCTTTCGCTATACATGTCGACGGTCATGTTCTGTGAGATTATTAATAGGAAGTAAGGGAGAAGGTGAAAGGAGGTTAGTAGATTAATTTCTTTCACCTTTTTATAATAGACTAAAAAAGGTCCTAGTTAATCAACGATACAGTTTTTTTAAATTGTTATTCAACTAACGCACGCGTTAGTTGAATAAATTATCTATACTGTTTTGGATCTTTTTCTCTCCTAATTGGACCATTATGAGCAATACTCCATTCAACAACTCGGTCAGTAATTCTATCATATAAATCGTCTTCAAGATAAGGATTTTCATAATCGAGTAATGTTTTAATATCAAATTTAATTTCTTCTAAAGAATTGCTTTCGAAGGTTTTACTGTCATTTAAAATATCCCAAATGTATTCACAAAAACACTCAAGGCCCTTATCCCAATTGCCATTCCCATTGTTTTGAGCTTCATATCGAAGCTTTTCTATTGCTCTTATTAGTTCACCTTCGATAGTGTCTGATTGACCATTCTTTGGAACTTGGTTTTTCCAAATATTTTTAGCTTCTTCAAAGTATTTCATAATAGCCTCCTTGAAAATCTTTTCGCTCTTTTAATAAATTACAGCATTCCTTATTGAACTATCTTGCCAGTTAGTTGAATTAGAAAGTTTATTTATTGGCCAACTTCCCAAGTAAAGTGGCATTGTCGCTTTTAAGTTTTTTGTTTTCTTCATCCAATTCAGCTATTCTTCTTTTTAATGACTCAATCAATTTGTCCTTCGAACTTTCACTAAAAGTCTGTTTTTTAGTGATAACTTTTAACTTTTAACTTTTAACTTTTGATTTTGCCTCTTAATTGCTTCGTCAATCAGCTTTATAAGTTCGTCCCGATAAGAATCCTGCTTATTCAATTGCTATCGAACAGTTGAAGGAAGAAAAAAGCATACCAATAGGCACCAAAATCCGAAGGATAAAATATTTAAATAACATAGTAGAACAAGGTCAGCGTTTTATTAAAAAACGTATATGCTGTATGTTGGGATTTAAATCCTACAAAACATCAGCTTCTATATTGAATGGTGTTGAAGCCATGCATATGCTCAAAAAAGAACAAATTGATCTGCAGGACCAGTTTGTCCAAAATTAAAATATTTTTATCAACCAGCTGTTTGGATTAACTGCTTAGCAGGTGATTCTGTTAGGACTTCTTGAATCTTTTTATTTATCATTTTTTTGCACCAGAACTGGTAGTTCACTATAAGAGCTTATTTGCATCTATACCTTGATTTTATGTACAATAAAGATATAGATATTATCTGGAACAGAAAGAGGGAAACGATGTCTAATCTATTAGTAAATTTACGTATTGATTTTGCATTTAAACAGTTATTTGGAACAAATGGGAATGAGGACATTTTAATCGCTTTTTTAAATGCTATGTTAAAAAATTCTTTAGAAGCACCTATTGTTTCCCTACAGTTAGAAGATCCACATTTACATCGAGAACATGAAGAAGATAAATTATCGATTTTAGATATTTCGGCTACATTAGATATAGGAACAAAGGTAAATGTAGAAATACAGCTGAATAACAATCATGATATGATTAAACGCAGTTTGTATTATTGGGGAAGGTTGTACACTTCTCAATTGCAAAAGGGCATGCCATATAGTTCACTTCATAAAACGATTACAATTAACCTGTTAAACTTTGCGATGTTTCCTGAATATGAAGCATTTCATACAACAGGCATCCTTTGGAATCAGGAACAACAAAAGCTATTAAGTGATGATATAGAAGTTCATATAGTAGAGATTCCAAAGTTGATGCAGCAATGGCGCGAAGAGAAAGTCAATCCGTGGGAAGATTCGTTTGTTCGTTGGTTATTATTATTACCTGCGAATGAAGATGAACATCTCACACAAACATTGGAGGATATTGCCATGAACCGAGATCCGATTTTACAAAAAGCAATGAATAAATGGGAACGTATGAGTCAAGATTTTTCTTTCCGTCAAGCATATGAAGCAAGAGAAAAGGCCTTAATGGATGAGGCAGCAAAATTTGCTCATGCAGAACAACAAGGAATTAAAAAGGGAATTGAACAAGGGGTTGAGCAAGGAAAGATGCAACTCATTCGAGGCATGCATAAAAATGGTGTGTCTGTAGAAGACATTGCAAAGCTTACGGGATTACCAGAAATAGAAATACAGCGATTTTTGCAGAGCTAGTTCTTAGAGAAAGCATTTTATCCAATAAAATGCTTTCTCTAACTCTGCCTGAAAAGAAGATGAGAGGTTCTGGTGCAAAAATAAAAGAGAATAAAGCGCATATACTCCTAACGGAATCGTATCTTATGCTGCAAGTCCAAACAATTGATGAATGAATTCTTTCTGATTTTGGACAGACTGGTCCCCTAAATCAATCTGTTCTTTTTTAATCATATGCATGGCTTCTACTCCAGAAAGAATGGATGTAGCTGTGGCAAAAGATTTGAGCCCTAGCATAGAACGGATTCGCTTCTTTATAAAACGATGATCTTGTTCTACTATGTTATTCAAGTACTTTTGTTGTCTAAGTTGCATACCATCAGGTATGCTTTTTTCTTTTTTCAACTGTTCAATTGCTATCGGATAAGCCGGGTTCTTATCGACTGTTATAACACGTGGCTTTGAAACATGAAAAGACCGCAAAGCTTTCTTGAAAAAGCGCCTTGCAGCCTTCTGGTCTCTTGTTTTGTTTAGGAAAAAATCAATTGTGTTTCCTTTCGAATCAACAGCACGATACAAATACATCCATTGACCTTTTACTTTGATATATGTTTCATCGACTCTCCAAGAGTCATTTGTTTGTTTGAGGTGACGACGGATTCGTTTGTCCAATTCAGGACCATACTGATGAACCCAACGCATAATCGTTGTATGAGAAATGGATAAACCCCGTTCTTCTAGCATTTCCACCAAATCACGAAAACTGAGGTTGTACCGTAGGTACCATCTTACCGTTAACAAAATAATATCAGGCTGATAATGCTTCCATACTTTATAAACGGATGCCTATATGAGTGGATTTATGAAAAGAATAGGGATATAAAAGTACCAATAGTAGCCCATATATCATTTAATTTTTTTGTATTTTTGGCTACAAGTTTGTAGTGGATTTTTACACATGTGTAAATGTGTAAATGCGAACTTATATAAATGTCCACGTGTCCACATGTGCAAATACGGTAGATATTTTTTGAAGAGGGCTATCGTATAGGGGTAAAGCCGATTCTTGAAACACCGATAATTTCATATATCTGTATATACCAAACCACTTAAAGTGTGTCCAAAATGCATAAGGGTATAAAAATGTATAAAACTGAAATGATAGTGAGCATTCTAATTATAAAGGAGTGTTCATTATGATAAATAACGAGTTAAACTGGCAGAAAATATTAGAAATAGGAGCTAGTTCTTTGGGTTCTTCAATAGGTACAGCAATAATAAGCGAAATGTTTCCATCAGAAGATAGTGCTCAAGAAGCGGTGAAACAAGCAGTAGAAGAAATTTGTGATAGGGTTAAAAAAATAATTGACCAAGCCTTTTTAGATCACTATGTAGCTAATTGTGACAGTATTGCGAGACGTCTTCAGGGCTATCCAGAGAGCGGTGATGTAAATATTTTACACGGCATATATGACGATGGTTCAGATTTAGTATCAGATTTAGTACGTTTTGAAACGTTTGAAGGTATAACAGCCCTTGTTTACATTTGTACTTTGCATCTAACTGACATAAAATCTCTTAGTGAAATTGACTCTGGGTATAAAGCTACTTTAAGTCGTTGTGGGGATGAGTATGCTGCTTTATGTGAACCACGTGGTGACAAATTAGTTTACTTTACAAATGTAAGTGTAGGTGATGCAATGTATGCTAATAGTGGACTTTACGATATGATTACTGCTCCTACTACTTCTAATTCTTATCCTACACTCAAATACAGGTTTAATTTTGTAGATGAATGGGATGAGAATTTAGACACAAAGGTTCATATATATGATTCTGATCCTATATCACTAACAGATCCACTATGGTACACAGAATCTCCAGGTATCCCACGTTATAGATTAACGGAAGCTGGTAGAAATGCTTCATCTATTCAAAGGGTCTATTTAGGTGCTAAAGATGAGATAATCTCACAGAGAGATGCTTTCTTAAATGACAGGTTAGAAATTACAAATAATATGCGTAAAAATATTCGCAAGGCATGTGATGAGTGGCGAAATCTTTAAATTCATAAGTGAAACCAGAAGTGAATTCCAAAGTTTCTATGCTCCTTAACACACATTTAGGCATCTATTGAAATGAATGCCTAAATGTGTGTATCATTTTCCTTTCAACGTTTAAATTGGAGGGATTTTTAGTTATGGCGGGTTATTCTTTGAATCGTTTCTGTACATCATCAATACTTCTTGTTCTTCTGGTGTTAAATCTTCTAATTCCTTAGCAACTCCAATTATTTAAAAATAAAATTCAGGCTATGACCTGTTTTTACACATATCTCGGCTGTACCCTATGCCCATCAACTTAAGAATGGAAACAAAATGATCTTTCGTTCATATGAATGAAAAAACTCTTAAAATACTTTGTATCCTTAAAAATGAACATACCAAATAAACCTCAATCGGCCAAATTTCAAAAATTATACAGCTTTCTTTTGTCTTCTCAATCCATTGTACTCATAAACAACACCCAAAATATCAAAGACTGTTTTCTTCTCATATCGGTGAGATTTCCGTCCATTCTTTTGTAGGAGGTGGAACAGATGGATAAGAATCTTTGTTATTTCTTGGGTGTTTTGTTGTATGGCTTGATACAAAATGTATAAATGATCTTGAATCATTCCAATTGCTTTATATTCGCTTAATTCCTTTTATTTCTTTTGTAAAATCAATTGTCGCATCTTAAACATAGTAGAAGAACATAGAAAAATGGCAATGAGTTTGCCATAAACATGACATTCTAATCGCTCTTGTTTGATATTTTGCCAATGATGAATTTGAAATAGAGATTTCCAAGTTTTAAATATGATTTCGATTTGCCAGCGGAGGGAGTAAAAATCATGTATTTGTTCCATCGGAACAATCTCCCAAGGTGTATTGGTAACATATATGTTAATGCCAGCTAATCGTTTGCTTTTCTCTGAATACGTAATACCCTTTTTACTTTCCGTATACACTTGTTTTTTCCTACGTTCACGAAGTTGTTTTTCTGTTAATCGATACATAATCACCCGAGTGAATAGTTTTGTATTTTTTCCAATATAAGCATCTTTTATTTCATAGACCTGCCCGGGTTTTAAGGTATTCATAATTTGTTCTAAATCAACTTTGATGTACTGAGACTGTTTTTTTATTGCCCCATTTCGAAAGTATTCAGGAAATTGATTTTTGATATACACCATATTGTTTAATTTGAGTCGTGATATATAATACACACCACGTTGATCCATTTGATCTAAATCATCCAGTGAATAATAGCCTAAATCCCGAATACAGAGGTCTCCGGGACGTAATGTCGCTAAACACTCTGTTCCAAAGGTTTTATCATTATTTTTCCCTGGTTCAACTTGAAAATTTAAAAATTGTCCACTATGTAAATCATATTCTAACTGAATTTTTATACCCGCTGTTTGAGCACAACCACCTGATCCAGGATATACACTAGCTAAATGCTTTGGCACTTGAAAAATTGTTGCATCTAAAATACGAATTCGTTGAAAATAAGCAATTGAAGAACTAGGAATTACTGATGTTTCACAAATTTTACTTTTTAATAACGAAGAGAAAATATGTTTTAAAAAGCAAACAGCTTTTTTATTGAAACGCTTATTGAGTCCTTCTGGACTCATAGTGGTTCCTGTAACAGCATGAAGTTGACTACACAGTCTCACTAAAGAATCACTCGCTACTCGTTGGCTAATCCAGACGCATATAGTAGCTAAATCATGCCCTGAAAATTTACGTTTTCGCTGTACAAAACCTAGTTCTCTAGCGAGATTTTCCAAGAACGAAGGGGTAAGATGTTCATATAATTCTTCAACAAATAATTGTAGTTCACTTTGAATCGAAAGATTCATAAAAAACGTCATCCTTTCTGTATATTTCTACAAAAAGAATAACGTTTTTTGTATTTGAGAGTATTAAAATCTTTTATGTTGAGGAACGTATATTGTGAACCCTAAGGTTTCAAAATGAGTTTAATCTTTTCGAAAAATGCTTGCAATCGTATAAATTCTTCTTCATTTCCAAGTGATGTAAAAACCTCTTGTTCTTGATGAAAAACAGCAATCGCAGGAAACGTTTTAAAAAGTGCAAATACATGCTTCGTTTCTTTTATTTTATTAATTTGATAATAAGGTATTTGTAATGATATAGGGAGACTTCCAAGTATTTCACTATAAAATAACAACTGTTGTTCAGTATAAGCTAAAATACCTTTCACAGGAGTAGAATTTGCATTTGGTATTCCTACTAAAGCAGATACTCCATTTTGTATTTCATAATAAGTGGTGATCATTCCTTGTATACTTTCAGTTGAAGATATTTTCTCTTGAAAGTCTTTCATTGCTTGTTCTTTTAGACCCATGTTTATCACTCCGTTAATTAAAATGTATAATAGATGTTTTACTAGAAAAGAGAAAATAAAAACGAGTATAATCCTTCTTTTTAGTCAAATACATCCCTCATCTTATTTCCTAATAATACCAATATATAATATTATTATAATATACAGAAAGGACTGAATACAATATCAACATTTCGAAATGAAGCAAAAAACCTACTTCATGAAGAAGGAACGATCCTTTTTCACACACTCCAGAAAAAACGTCATCCTTTTTGTATATTTTCACAAAAAGAATAACGCTTTTTACATTTGAGGATAGTCATATTTCTTAAGTTGATGGGTGTGGGGGAAAGGCGCAGTAAGTTAAATATGAAGATACCTGCCTTTTTATACCATGCAACATCATTTTTGTGGTCAGGAAGATATTCAACATAATAAATAAACATAAGGATGTCCTATTTTTTTTGTAATTTAGTCGGAATTTCACAGACAAATTAATATTTTAGTAACGATTTCTTCTGAACTTCTTTTCATGTGTTAACACTGATAAAAAAAGAGAGATTTCTTAGGATGGTGCTTTAAAAATCATTGTGACGAACGTGTATCTGTTTCTGTAGAAGAGTTAGTTCCGAAAGAACATTTCCTTCATACAATTGAGACGACAATTAGTTTTGATTTTATTAAGGAAAAGCTATCCTTTTTTAAAAGGATAGCTTTTTTCTTGAACGAATAAATATTCAAAAGAATGTCGCATCTTTCTGTTAGTATTTCTGCTATAATATATAACGCTTTATAATATTTTATACTTAAGGAGAACAACTCATGAAGCGAAAAAAGAGCCATTTAATAGTAATGGCACTTGTTACAACTTTATTATTAACAGCTTGTAATAATAAAGCGAATAAAAGTGATACAGAGGCTAAAAAACAAGTGTTAAATGTAACAGTATCAGAAGAAATTCCTTCTCTTGATACTGGAAAAACGATGGATGGTACGTCAGCACACGTTATGCAAAACATATTTGAAGGGTTGTATGTACTAGATGATCAGGATCATCCTATTCCAGCAGTAGCAAAATCGTTTGAAAGAAGTAAAAATGGTAAAAAATATACATTTGATTTGCGTAAAGATGCAAAATGGTCAAATGGAGACAGTGTAACAGCAAATGATTTTATGTTTGCGTGGAAACGTGCAGTTAACCCTGAAACGGCATCTCAATATGCATACATGCTCTTTTATTTAAAAAATGCGAAAGAAATAAATAAGGGAACAATGCCACTTGATGAACTTGGGGTTAAAGTCATAAATGATTATAAGTTAGAAGTTGAACTAGAACAGCCAATTCCGTATTTTTTACAGTTGTTAGCGTTACCTATATACTTACCACAGCACGAATCATTTTTAAAAGAACAAGGAAAGAATTATGCATTGGAACCTAGTAATCTCATATATAACGGTCCATTTGTATTAGAGAAGTGGAAGCATGAACAAGAATTTCAATTAAAGAAAAATGATACATATTGGGATAAAAAGAAAGTGAAATTAGAAGAAATAAACTTTCAAATTGTGAAGGATACAATGACAGCAGTAAATTTATATGAAGCTGGCGATTTGGATCGAGTACCAATTAATTCTCAATTTGTAGACAAGTATAAAGGGAATAAGCAATTGCATATGTCGAGCGATCCTGGAATTGCAATGCTCCGTTTTAATGAAAAAAATAATGCGTTAGCAAATAAGAAAGTGCGTCAGTCTATCTCATTAGCGTTAAATAAAGAAGATTTTGTAGCTCACTTTATTAATAACGGGGCAAAACCTGCAAGTGGACTTGTACCAGTTGGTCATATAAATGAAGCGACTGGCAAAGATTTTAGAAAAGAAAACGGAGATATTTCTCCATACGACTTACAAAAAGCGAAAAAGATTTGGGAAGAAGCGAAAAAAGAACTTGGAGTAGAACAAATAAAACTCGAGTTTTTAACGTTTGAACAAGATAACGCAAAACGTATGGCGGAATATATAAAAGGTGACTTAGAGAAGAATTTACATGGATTAACGATACAAATTAAACAACAGCCATTTAAGCAAAAATTACAATTAGAACAAACAGGTGATTACGATATATCTATGGTAAATTGGGGACCAGATTATAAAGATCCAATTAGTTATTTAGAGCTATTTACGACAAGTAATCCAAATAATAAAATGAATTATTCTAATCCTCATTACGATGAGCTAATAAAAAAAGCTAAAAATGATCTTATACTAGATCAAAAGAAAAGATGGGAAGCGTTGCGAGAAGCTGAGCAGGTCATATTAGAGGATGCTGCGGTCGCACCGCTTTATCATATTGGTTCCGCTTATGTACAAAAGGATTATGTAAAAGGAATTGAAAAGCATCAATTTGGTGGCGTTTATACTTATAAGAATGCTTATATCGATAATAAGTAAAACTATTAATCAAAAAAGAAACCTTACTTTTAAAAGTGAGGTTTCTTTTTTTGGAATTATATCTATTAAACCGATTTTAATAAAGAATAAATATTCGTATCATATGGAATATCATCTTGATACATATAATTTTTTAGAACACCTTCTTTTTCAAACCCTAATTTCAATAGCACTTTATTTGAAGCCTCATTTTCAAGAAAGACAATTGCTCCGATACGTTTTAAATGAAGTGTGTGGAAACCGTATGATATAACTTCAGAAACCGCATCAGTCGCATATCCATTTCCCCAGTGTTCAGGCAAAAAGGCATAACTTATATTTGCTCGTTTATGTTCAGAAGACCAATCATGAAAACCAATTGTTCCAATGAGCCCTTTCTTGTCTTTTAATTCGATTCCCCATTTAATGCCGCTTCTTGCGTTGTACCCCAACTTAAAATTAGTAAGGATTTGTTTTACTTGATCCAAATTTTGCAATGGTTTTTGGCCATAATGGCGCAGGACATCGGTATTAGAAAAGCACTGTAATATACTCGGTGCATCTTCTTCGGTAAGTTCTCGTAAAATGAGTCGGTTGGTTTTTAATATAGGAAACATATTTTCACTCCATTTCTTATGAAACTAGAATGTATTTGTTATTATATAATTTAATCTGAAAATAAAGATTATTCAAGGGGTAAGGATGATTTTGAATCTATGGCTGTTAATCATATTTATTTACGACTAGATGAATCGGGGGTATTTTTGTTTCTTGCACAAGTCGGTAACTCAGGAAGTTCAAGTGAACCACATTTACATATCCATCATCAAAGGCAGGATCCATCCAAGGTGAGTATGTTTTTCACGGAAGGCTTGCCACTTTATTTTCGAACTGAAAAAGGTGCGATAATGCCAGAAAGAGGGACATACATAAGTGGTAAGTAGAAGGAAATCATTTCATACAAAAAGGGTATTCCAAATCAAATTTGGAATACCCTTTTTTATTAACCTACAAATGTTTGATACAGTAAAAAAATATTTAAAACGATAATAAGTGCAGCGATTAACCACGCGATAAATGTTGTAATGCGATGGTTGACGAGTGCGCCCATAATCTTCTTATTACTTGTAAACATAATAAGTGGTACTAATGCAAAGGCAATACCGAAAGATAAGACAACTTGACTCATAACGAGAGCGTAAGTTGGATTTACACCTAAAGCGATAATAACGAGAGGCGGAATCATTGTTATAAATCGGCGTAAGTATAACGGAATATGCATTCGAATGAATCCTTGCATAATAATATCACCAGACATCGTACCAACAGAAGAACTAGATAAACCTGCTGATAAAAGTCCAATCCCAAATAATGCAGCCGATACAGGACCGACTAAATTACTGAACTGGTTAAAAGCAACATCAAGGTCTTCAACGTGCAAGCCGTTTTTAAAGAATAGTGCAGCTGCTACAATTAACATACTTGCATTAATTGCTCCAGCGATAACCATTGCAATAATAATATCGATGAATTCGAAGCGGAAAATCTTTTTCTTTTGTTCATCATTTGTTCCGACTACACGGCGCTGCGTTAAGGCCGAATGTAAATATATCGCGTGCGGCATTACTGTCGCACCTAAAATTCCAGCTGCTAAAAGGATGCTATCTACACCTTGGAATTTTGGAGTGAAAAGTCCTGAGAGTAGAGGGCTTAATTCCGGTTTTGCGTAAAAGACTTGGATACCAAAAGCGATAACAACGATAAAAATCATACCTGTTATGATAGCTTCTAATGGACGAAAGCCTCTGCGTTGAAATTCAAGAATAATAAATGATCCAACTGCTGTAATTAAAGCAGCTGGTAACATCGGAATTCCAAATAGTAAGTATAAGCCAAGTGCTGCCCCGATAAATTCAGCTAAATCTGTAGCCATAATAACGAGTTCCCCTTGTATCCATAAACCGATGGAAACTGGTTTGGGGAAGTTTTCGCGAGCTACTTCAGGAAGATTTCTCCCAGTAGCGATTCCTAATTTAGCTGATAAAGTTTGAATTAATACAGCCATTAAATTAGAAGCGAGTATTACCCAAAGCAATAAATACCCATATTGTGATCCAGCTGCGATATTTGTAGCGAAGTTCCCAGGATCAATATAAGCAACTGATGCGATAAAAGCAGGTCCTAAGAATGGTAACAGTCTTTTAAAGCCTTTTGTTTGTCCACTTAACGCTAAATGGGCTGATTGAACTGTTGTACTTTGAGAAGGGACTTGTTCATCTTTTGTTATATCTTTATTCATAGTAGTATTCCCCTTTGAAATCTTAACTTGATTAAAGTTTCACTTTATTCTTACTCATTATTTCAATACATTTGGATATATGATGTGGCAATTTCATTTGAACATAAAAGTTTCCTTAATGCAAATTATATGACTGTGTGCAATGAATGGTGTGACGATGCAAAAATATTTTGGGAGTTTATGGTTGCTGAATAAGGGAGAAGATAATAAATTATAGGGTTGTTTTTGAAATTTATGTGAACATACAGCCTATATTACAGCATATTAATTGATGGAAATGAAATTGTATGATATATAATATATTGGGATTACAACCTAACCGTAGTGTTTTGTTCTGTAATCTTGTTTTTATTTCTGTTAACTTATAGAAAAAATTGTAAATAGAAGAAAATAGGCTACGTATAATTTTGTATATATTTTCTTATTATATATGTTTTGATATGAACGTTAACTTATACATGATTTTAAAATTTAGATAGGTGGTAGAAATACATTGGCAACTACAAAACCATATAGAGTATTACTATATTACATGTACACAACAATTGAAAACCCAGAAGAATTTGCTGAACAGCATTTAGAATTTTGTAAATCACTTGAGTTAAAAGGAAGAATTCTTGTAGCGACAGAAGGAATTAACGGAACTTGTTCTGGAACTGTTGAACAAACAGAAAAATACGTGGAAGCGATGAATAATGATCCACGTTTTGCTGGAATCGTATTTAAAATTGATGAGGCAGATGAACATGCATTCAAGAAAATGCACGTACGTCCTCGTTCAGAGTTAGTTACACTTCGTCTAGAAGACGACATTAACCCGAAAGAAATTACTGGGAAGTATTTAGAACCAAAAGATTTTTATGAGGCAATGAAACAAGAAGATACAGTTATCATTGATGCACGAAATGATTATGAATTTGATTTAGGACACTTCAAAGGTGCGATTAAACCAGATATTGAATCATTCCGTGAATTACCAGATTGGATTAGAGAAAATAAAGAAACACTTGAAGGTAAAAAAATTTTAACGTACTGTACAGGGGGAATTCGTTGTGAGAAATTCTCAGGTTGGTTAGTTCGTGAAGGTTATGAAGATGTAAGCCAGCTTCATGGCGGAATTGTAACGTACGGAAAAGATCCAGAAGTACAAGGTGAACTTTGGGATGGTCAATGTTACGTATTTGATGAGCGTATCGCTGTACCAGTAAACCAAAAAGAGCACGTTATCGTTGGTAAAGATCATTTTACAGGTGAACCTTGTGAGCGCTATGTAAACTGTGCAAACCCTGAATGTAACAAGAAAATTTTATGTTCTGAAGAAAGTGAAGCAAAACATTTACGTGCATGTTCTCATGAATGTCGTGTACACCCACGTAATCGTTATATCGTGCAACACGAATTAACAGAAGAGCAAGTAGCTGCTACATTAGAAAAAATCGAAGCAGGTAAGTAAGCAAAATTAGCTTAATAAAAAAACAGATGGTAGCATCGTGCTGCCATCTGTTTTTTATTTACTTCTTATCTTTTTTCTCTTTAACAGCAGATAATACAGTTTGTTTTACCATGCTTTTCTTCTTTTATGCTGTATAGCCCATTGGTATAAACCTTGTGCACCTAAAATGAGGGAAATGACTATACCGCTAATCGCTATTAATAGAGCGAAAAATTCAAAAGGCGATGATATTTTGTTTGAATCGGTGTTTCTTAAAAGATCAATCATAGTAAACCCTAACATTTGGCCTACAACAGAATAGAGCGTTAAAATTAATAATAAGAGGCTATCTTTTTTTGAAGCAACATTTTCTTGATATTTAAATAAACTATCGAGATTTTGTTTCTCGTTCGTGTACAGTACTTCAATGTTAAAAAGTTTTCTTAGACGAAAGAAAATATCTTCACTTTGTGATTGGGATACTAATTCTAAAGAAAAATAATTAGCTGTAAACGAATTTATTGAATAAATTAATTTCTCAATCTCATTTGTATCTTGTTCAATATTTAATTCAGCATAGGCGTTTGCCATCTTTAATAAAACAACTTTATGAAATAAATTTAATAATAAAGCGTAATAAAACTCCCCGTACATTTGGCTAGCAAGTTTAGCTATTTTATTATCATCTTCGTTCGTAATACATGTGAAAATATGTTCTTCCATTATGAAATAACGATTAGGAGCCCACCTTTGATAGGCGTGTTGTTTTAAATAATCATGAATATAAGGGAGATTATTCGCGCTTACATAGGGTTTGCCATCACTTGTTAATCCAGAAAGACTGGAAGTACGATAAACATCAATTACATTAAGTTCCATATTTTCTTTTAGGGATAATAAAGTTTGAACGTACATTCTTTGGTCTTCGAAGAAAGGGAAGGTTTGAAAGTATGAACTTCTTACTCTTTTCTTCTCAAAAAAGTCCGTTAAACCGTTAAATAAATAACCAAAAATGAACTTTTCAACTTGTGAATACCTATTTCCGTTACATTCTATACAAATGGTTTCGTCCTTTTCATTTCGCGTTTCAAGTACGCGAAAGCGAGCAGCGAATTCTATTGCTTCTGATAATCTTATAGTAGGAGAAATGTTAACTTCTGTTCGGATTGTTAGAAACCCAAGTTCATAAGGACAAAGTGTTACATCAATTGAGTGCACTGTGAACGGGACAGAGATAAGATTTGTTGTTAAATGGCCGTTTAAATTGAGATCTTTAGAATAGCGCTGTAATCCTTTTTGATGCTCAGAATGAGGGAAGAGAATTTTATTCGTAAATGAAAGATAGTATGCTTCCATATTTTGATGTGAAACATGAAACTCCCCATAATATGTATTTTCATCTTCGAGATGATCGAGTCGAAAGGGCCGGAAATCATTTTTTTGTAAGAAAGGGAACATATTTTGTTCATATCCACTTTTGAACGAAAATGGGAAAATAAATTGAAAAATAGCGGTTGATACATATTTTTCTTCGATCGTTTGTATTGCCTCCATTTATATTGTTTCCTTTCAATGTAAGCTATAGAAACAACATGCCCTAATCTGCTAAAAAATAACCACGGGATTTTCATATAATTAAGAATGAAAATTCAGCTTATTCATTAGGCGACATGTATAATCTTATGTATACTAAAAGGAGTAGAATTGTGTTTTGAAAAGGGGGATGTATTATGCGTATTTTAGTATTAGGAGCTGGAGGCGTTGGAGGTTTTTTTGGTGGACGACTTGCCGAAAAGGGAGAAGATGTAACTTTTCTCGTACGTAGTAAACGGAAAGAACAATTAGAGGAAAAAGGTCTTGTTATCCGAAGTATTAACGGCGATTTTTCAATTCAACCGAAATTAATAACGAAAGAAGATAGAACCGCTCCGTTTGATGTAATATTATTCTCAACAAAAGCGTATCACCTAAACGAGGCAATAACAGATTTGAAATCATTTGTAGGTGAGAATACAGTCATAATTCCATTGTTAAATGGTATCGCTCATTTATCACTATTACAAAAGGAATTCGGTGAAGAAAAAGTGATTGGTGGTTTATGCTTTATCGAGACGACGTTAAACGATCAAGGAGAAATTGTACAAACTAGTGTTGCCAACAGACTTGTATTCGGGGAAATTAATCCTCAAAATTCAGAGAGAATAAAGCTTATTTCTAAAGCATTTGCAGGTACAAAAGCTAGTTTTGTTTTAAGTGAAAATATTACGCAAGATATGTGGCATAAATATTTATTTATCACTGTAATGTCAGGTGTGACAACATTAATGCGTGCACCAATAGGACCGATTCGTGAGAGTGATGGAGGCCGAGAATTTATTAGGAACTTATTTGAAGAATCAGTGCAAATCATGAAATCTATGGGGGCTCCAGTTAAGGACAATATCGCCCAGGAGCATATGAAAACGATTGATAAAATTTCGTATGATATGAAGTCATCGATGCAACGGGATATGGAAAAAGGTTCGCTCATTGAAGGGAAGCATTTACAAGGATACTTATTGAAATTAGCAGAGGAAATGTCTATAGATGTGCCTTTATTAAGTGTTGTGTATCAAAATTTAAAGGTATATGAAAAAATGATTTTTACTAAAGAAATGGTATGAAAAAGAGTAAAGGATAGCAAAATATAAATGTTGCTATCCTTTTTTTTGTTTCTTTTTGACAATTTATTCGTTTCTTTTCGGTTTATCTGTCGTATTTCGTTCTCTTTCACGTTTACCATATAGCTGATTAATTTCATTTGCTACTGCATCTAAATATGAATCGGAAAAAAGTGGCTTCTTTTCTTTAGACATACGGGTCTCCTTTGTGGATTTTTAGTATTCATTATGTATATTTTTCGGTGGATTATGCGCAATCGTTTTAATTTTTTTCTTTTTTAAAATTTTTGTTTACTTTTTGAAAATAAAGGAGTATTATAATCCACAGTTTCAATTTTCTAAATCGCTGAAGCCGCATGGTGCGGGGGACCCGTTCTTATGGATTAGTACATAATCCAATGGGGTGAATCCTTGAAAAAGGTAGGGCTACTCATAGGCCCGAATCCGACAGCTAACCTCGTAAGCGTTATATTGAGAAGGAAGGTGGAGCTTGTGCGACAAAAAAAATAATGTCTACAAGTCTATTTCGTTATGGCTTGTAGACATTTTTTGTTTTCTGAAGAAATCGTTTATCCGCTGTAACTAGCAGAAAAGTTCGTACAAAATTATTGGAGAGTGGACAGCAGTGGTTTCATCAATCAAAAGGTTTTTAATTGGAAGGCCGTTAAAATCAACTGAGTTAGGAGAGCAAAAGCTTAATAAAACGAAGGCGCTAGCCATTTTATCTTCTGACGCATTGTCATCGGTCGCATACGGACCAGAGCAAATTTTAATTGCTTTAGCAGGTCTTGGAGCAGTAGCTTATTGGTATTCCATTCCGATTGCAATTGGGGTATTAGTATTATTGACAGCTCTTATTTTATCTTATCGACAAATTATTTTTGCTTACCCTCATGGCGGCGGAGCATATGTTGTATCAAAAGAGAATTTAGGGATGAATCCAGGCTTAATAGCAGGAGGATCTTTATTAGTTGATTACATTTTAACGGTTGCAGTAAGTGTATCTGCGGGTACAGATGCGCTCACATCTGCTTTTCCTAGCTTACATGCACATAATGTAATCATTGCGATTATATTTGTCATATTGATTACCATCTTAAATTTAAGAGGCGTAACGGAATCAGCTTCCGTTTTAGCATATCCTGTTTATTTATTCGTTTTAGCACTATTTATATTAATTGGTGTAGGGATATACAATATTTTAACGGGACACGTTTCGCAGGCTTTGCATTCGCCAATTGGAACGCCAGTTGCAGGAATTAGTTTGTTCTTACTGTTACGAGCATTTGCTTCAGGAAGCTCTGCTTTAACGGGTGTTGAGGCGATATCTAACGCAATTCCAAACTTTAAAGATCCTGCACCTAACAATGCAGCGAAAACATTGCTTGCAATGGGTGCATTACTTGCAGTTTTATTTTCTGGAATTGTCTTTTTAGCTTATTATTATGGAATTAATCCAAGTAAGGAAGTAACAGTCGTTTCACAAATTGCTGAACAAACTTTTGGACGTAATTTCATGTACTATTTCATACAGGGTACAACAGCTTTAATATTAATTCTTGCGGCTAACACAGGTTATTCTGCATTTCCACTATTAGCGGTTAATCTTGCAAAAGATAAGTTCATACCGAGAATGTTTACGATTAGAGGAGACCGCCTAGGTTATTCAAACGGTATTATTATACTTGGGATTTCTTCGATTATTTTAATTGTAGCTTTTCAGGGGAAAACAGAACACTTGATTCCGCTATATGCAGTAGGGGTATTTATTCCGTTTACACTTTCTCAAACTGGAATGGTACTAAAATGGCTTCGTGAAAAGCCTGAAGGATGGGCTTTAAGATTAACGGTCAATTTAATTGGTGCAGTCATTAGTTTTATCGTAATGAGTATGTTCTTTTTAACTAAATTCGCACAAGTTTGGTCGATCCTTATTTTCTTACCTGCCATTATCTTCTTGTTCCATCGAATAAAGAAGCATTATGATGCAGTGGGGGATCAATTAAGTTTAAAAACTTGTGAACCACTTGTTCCGATTGAAGGGAATGTAATTGTCGTTCCTGTAGCAGGTATGACTCATGTAGTAGAAAATTCACTGAACTATGCTAAAGCTCTTTCTGCAGATCAAGTTATCGCTGTGTATGTTGCTTTTGACAGAGAAGAGGAAAAGAAATTTGAAGAGAAATGGGAGAAGTGGCAACCTGAAGTAAGGCTTGTTACATTACATTCTCATTATAGAAGTATTATTCAGCCGCTAACAAAATTTATTGATACAGTACAATATAAGGCGAGTGAATCAAATTACCGAGTTACGGTCGTTATACCACAGTTTATTCCGAAAAAAGGTTGGCATAACATTCTTCATAATCAGTCTAGTTTACTCATTCGTGCGTATTTACTCTATAAAAGAAATGTTGTTATTACGACAGTTCCATATCATTTGAAAAAGTAATAAGATTTTTTAAGGATAGCTTCACGAAAGTGAAGCTATCCTTTTTGTGTATATGCTATGCATAATTGCATATAGGTCTTAAAGTTATATTAATATAATATAATCGCTTATGAGTAAACAGTGTTTTTTGTTGTGATATATGGATATTTTAATGGAGGAAGTTAAGTGGATTTTATTTTGGAATAAGGACATGAGGTCTTGAAAATAAAGGGAATTAAAATACTTCTTTACGATAGATGAATAGCTGTGTTTAAATGACCTTACAGTACAAAACTTTAATAAAAACAAAACGGAATTTCATATTTACGTGCGTTATTTATCTTAAAATGAATAATATTTTCATGTAATATATTCACTGTGTGAATATGGAAATTGCGATGAAACAGAAATTTTATACAATGTTATTCATACTAAGCACATATGAAAAGTTATGAAGTGTTTTATAACAATAAGTAAGTACTGTAGAAATAAAGTTTGAGAGAGGTGGTTCGTACATGACTCACGGTGAGAACGTTCTCTATTTTTAACCATCTCAAATCAATTGCAAGAAAATAGAATAATAAAATGCGATAGTAATAGTTGCTAATACATAGGAGGAGTTAAAGTGAAAAAGACTTTAATTACAGGGTTATTGGTTACAGCAGTATCTACGAGTTGCTTCGTTCCTGTAAGCGCTTACGCTAAGGAGGGGCAAACAGAAGTGAAAACAGTATATGCGCAAAATGTAATTGCTCCAAATACATTATCAAATTCAATTAGAATGTTAGGGTCACAGTCACCACTTATCCAAGCATACGGATTAGTTATTTTACAACAACCAGACATTAAGGTAAATGCGATGAGTAGTTTGACGAATCATCAAAAATTTGCAAAGGCGAATGTACGAGAGTGGATTGATGAATATAATCCGAAGCTAATCGACTTAAATCAAGAGATGATGAGATACAGCACTAGATTTAATAGCTATTATAGTAAGCTCTATGAACTAGCAGGAAAAGTAAATGAAGATGAACAGGCAAAAGCAGATTTTACAAACGCATATGGAAAATTACAATTGCAAGTCCAAAGCATTCAAGAGAGTATGGAGCAAGATTTATTAGAGTTAAATCGATTTAAAACGGTATTAGACAAAGATAGTAATAACTTATCAATTAAAGCTGATGAAGCAATAAAAACACTGCAAGGATCAAGTGGAGATATTGTGAAATTAAGAGAAGACATAAAAAGAATTCAAGGGGAAATTCAAGCTGAACTAACTACTATTTTGAATAGACCCCAAGAAATTATTAAAGGTTCTATTAATATCGGTAAACAAGTATTTACAATCACAAATCAAACTGCACAAACGAAAACAATCGATTTTGTTTCTATCGGTACGTTAAGTAATGAAATTGTAAATGCAGCAGATAGTCAAACAAGGGAAGCTGCTCTTCGTATCCAACAAAAGCAAAAAGAGTTACTACCACTAATTCAGAAGTTATCACAAACTGAATTAGAGGCGACTCAAATTACATTCGTTGAAGATCAAGTAAGTAGCTTTACAGAACTAATTGATCGCCAAATCGCAACTTTAGAAACGTTATTAACGGATTGGAAAGTTTTAAACAATAATATGATCCAAATTCAAACAAATATTGAAGAAGGCACGTATACAGACAGTAGTTTACTTCAAAAACATTTCAATCAGCTCAAAAAAGTAAGTGATGAAATGAATAAGCAAACAAATCAATTTGAAGATTACGTTACAAACGTTGAAGTACATTAAACAGAAAAATAATTAGCGATATAGGGAGAGAAGAAAAATGACAAAAAAACCTTATAAAGTAATGGCTCTATCAGCACTTATGGCAGTATTTGCAGCAGGGAATATTATGCCGGCCCATACGTATGCAGCTGAAAGTACAGTGAAACAAGCTCCAGTTCATGCTGTAGCAAAAGCTTATAATGACTACGAAGAATATTCATTAGGACCAGAAGGCCTGAAAGATGCAATGGAAAGAACAGGTTCAAACGCTTTAGTAATGGATCTGTACGCTTTAACAATTATTAAACAAGGTAATGTTAACTTTGGTAATGTATCGTCTGTTGATACGGCTTTAAAAGGGAAAGTGATTCAGCACCAGGATACAGCTAGAGGAAATGCGAAGCAATGGTTAGATGTATTAAAACCACAGCTTATTTCAACGAATCAAAATATTATTAATTACAATACGAAATTCCAAAACTATTATGATACTTTAGTCGCTGCGGTAGATGCAAAAGATAAAGCGACTCTTACGAAAGGTTTAACTAGATTATCAAGTAGTATTAATGAAAATAAAGCGCAAGTAGATCAGTTAGTAGAAGACTTGAAAAAATTCCGAAACAAAATGACGTCCGATACGCAAAACTTCAAAGGTGATGCAAATCAAATTACATCTATATTAGCTAGTCAAGATGCAGGAATCCCGCTTCTGCAAAATCAAATTACAACGTACAATGAAGCGATTAGTAAATATAATGCAATTATTATCGGTTCATCAGTTGCGACAGCTCTAGGGCCAATTGCAATTATCGGTGGTGCAGTAGTTATTGCTACAGGTGCAGGAACGCCGCTAGGAGTCGCGTTAATTGCAGGTGGTGCAGCAGCTGTAGGTGGTGGAACAGCTGGAATCGTATTAGCGAAGAAAGAGCTTGATAATGCACAGGCAGAAATTCAAAAGATAACAGGACAAGTTACAACTGCCCAATTAGAAGTGGCAGGACTAACGAACATTAAAACACAAACTGAGTATTTAACAAACACAATTGATACAGCAATTACAGCGTTGCAAAATATTTCAAACCAATGGTATACAATGGGATCGAAATATAATTCATTACTTCAAAATGTAGACTCTATTAGTCCAAACGACCTTGTTTTCATTAAGGAAGACTTGAATATAGCTAAAGATAGCTGGAAAAACATTAAAGACTATGCAGAAAAGATTTATGCTGAAGATATTAAAGTAGTAGATACGAAAAAAGCATAATTGAATAAGAATCGTAAGAGCGTTAAGTATTAATGAATGAGTTGAAGCTCCTGTTCAGTTGTGAGCAGGAGCTTTTGATATCCTTATAAAGAGAATAGGTGAAAAGTATGGAGAAAAGATTTTATAAGAAATGCCTTTTAACGATAATGATTGCTGGAGTGGCAACGAGTAATGTGCTTCCTTTACATCCTTTTGCAGCGGAACAAAACGTAAAAACATTACAAGAAAGTGCGAAAAATTATTCGTTAGGGCCAGCTGGATTCCAAGATGTAATGGCGCAAACGACATCGAGCATATTCGCAATGGATTCATATGCAAAATTAATTCAAAATCAGCAAGAGACTGATTTGAGTAAAATAAGTTCGATTAATGGTGAGTTGAAAGGAAATATGATTCAGCACCAAAGAGATGCAAAAATTAACGCGGCGTATTGGTTAAATAATATGAAGCCTCAAATTATGAAAACGGATCAAAATATTATTGATTACAATAATACTTTTCAAACGTACTATAATGACATGCTATTAGCGATTGATCAAAAAGATAACGTAAAGTTAAAAGCGGATTTAGAAAAGTTGTATGCGGACATTTTAAAGAATCAAAATGAGGTAGATGTATTATTAGGGAATTTGAAAGCTTTTCGCGATAGAATGGCGAAAGACACAAATAGTTTTAAAGAGGATACAAATCAATTAACAGCGATTTTGGCAAGTACGAATGCTGGTATTCCAACTCTAGAGCAACAAATAAATACATATAACGATTCGATCAAAAAGAGTAACGATATGGTGATTGCTGGTGGTGTACTTTGCGTAGCATTAATAACTTGTCTTGCGGGGGGACCGATGATTGCGATTGCGAAAAAAGATATTGCAAATGCAGAACGAGAAATAGCCAGTTTAAAGAATAGAATTTCTGGATCGCAAGCAGAAGTGGCAATTTTGACAGATGCAAAAAATAAAACAACTAATATGACAGAAACAATTGATGCAGCAATTACAGCACTGCAAAACATATCAAATCAGTGGTATACGGTAGGTGCGAAATATAATAATTTACTACAAAACGTAAAAGGAATCAGTCCCGAAGAATTTACCTTTATAAAAGAAGATTTAAATACAGCGAAAGATAGCTGGAAGGATGTAAAAGATTATACAGAAAAATTACATGAAGGCGTGGCGAAATAAATAGCGGACTAGTTCCACTGTTTATTTTTTTTATCCCGTTTTTTGTGAGAGCCGAGCTTGTAATTTTACCCATAAGTTTGCCGTGTGTTTTATCAATGTAACTTTAGGATAATGTTTGATCAAATTGATACTAATAACCTCGATAAACTCCTGATCACGCTTTTTATATTTAATATTTTAAGTGAAAAAGCTATACTATAGGAAAAACTAAAAATTGGAAAGGAAATACTAGAACATGGAAAATTATTTGTTATTTATCCTTACAGCAATCCTAATCATAATAATGCCTGGTCCCGGTTTTGCTTTAGTTACAAAAAACACTATCTCGCATGGTAAAAATGGTGGGATAAAGACCGTCTTAGGAACGATATCTGGAATGATGATTCATACAATAATGGCTACACTAGGACTTTCTGCTATCCTAATGAAATTTGCTATGCTATTTACATTAATAAAATATGCTGGGGCTTTTTATTTAATTTACTTAGCTGTAAAGTCAATTAAAAGTGCCTTTTCTAAAAAAGAAGATATGTCAGGTTCAGTGGGAATGAACTCTAAGGATATTGGAACGATTAAAAGTTTTAGACAAGGATTTACCACGGCAATCTTAAATCCAAAAACTGCTGTGTTTTTCCTTAGTTTTTTACCCCAATTTATTGTGAGTAATCAAAGTCATCTCTTCCAATTTCTTTTGTTAGGACTCACATTTACGACTTTGACAGCAATATGGTATTTACTTTATATCTCACTAATACGTCAATTAAGAACTTTTTTAAGAAAAGAAAAAGTGAACCGTACAATAGAGGGTATTACTGGCACAGTATTATTAGTATTTGGAGTTAGGTTGTTTTTCCAAAAATAAATATGTAAATGAAATGAGAAATAAACAATGGCGGTTATTTCTCGTTTCATTTATTCTAAAGCTACCATTTCACAATTTTATAATGATTTTAAGGTAGGGAAGTTGATCTTTTTCTCGGATAATTGGCATTATTAACCCCTTATATCAAAGTTAAAATTATTTATATAACAAAGAAGGAACCTATCATACTGAACTGTACCCTATAAAAT
>NZ_NADV01000123.1:0-854 GCF_003264175.1 Bacillus sp. SRB_331
ACAAGGGACTATTGAGGTAGAGTATTGCCCAACAGAATCCATGATCGCGGATGGATTAACGAAGCCAGTGAACGCTCCCAAGTTCAAATGGTGTCGCACAGCCATGGGTATCACAGCCAGCAAGTTGAGGGGGCGTGTTGAATACAACTTGCCAGCCTCAAGTACGGACATTCTCCAAGAAAGGTGCGTACCCCCAGTCGGCGCAACCACGGCAAGAGCATGACATAAGAGTGACTGTGCGGACTTTGTATTTGGATTATTAGTGCACTCCCCCCTATATTCTCCCACCTATACATGCTATAACCACGCAGTAATAAACCTCATTCTACTATTACCTTCACATCGGAGACATCGATTTCCTTTAGATTAACAGTCGAATTGCCACCTCATCAGGCCCCTACGTATACACTTCAGTGTATCTTCTCACCACTGCACACATACACCTCAGTGTATATTTCTACCAGCTTGTACATACACCTTAGTGTATCTTTTTCACCACTGCATACATACACCTCAGTGTATATTTTCTACCAGTTCATACGTACACTTTAGTGTATATTTCTCGTTATTCCCACACTTTCTCTTCTCCGCACCTCTACTTCAACTTCAGTTGCGATGAAAGAAATTTTTCAGACGATTCAAAAGTTCTCCGGCAAAGACACCGATGACCTGTTACTATGGCAACAAAAGGTAGTGATGTATCTATCGACAAAGGATCTGGAATTATGCGTTGAGAAAGACCCTGATGCTAACGCGACTCCGGACCAACTACGCAAAGACAAGAAAGCTAAGTCCATTTTATGCAGCTGCATTGATGACGTGATTGTCGGCGCAATAATGAAGGAAACAACGGC
>NZ_NADV01000124.1:0-332 GCF_003264175.1 Bacillus sp. SRB_331
GAAATACCCTCCGAATTCAACCAAACCTTATCGCCAACCTTGTAGTTCGGGTGAGGTAGTCGTTTCTTATCAGCGAAATGTTTCATATCTCGAACCGCGCGTTGCAGTTCTGCCTGGAGGAACATCCGAACTTCATTGATGTGGTTGACTCGTTCATCAGCCGATGGAAAAGTCGCAACTGAACACGATGTGGCGTCGTCGAAACGGGGGTGAGAAACATAGACCGCATAAAATGGCGTCATCTTTGTCGCCGAATGTTCTGCGTTATTGTAAGCGAATTCAGCAACTGGTAACAAATCCACCCAGTTGTTTTGTTGGAAATGAATGTAACA
>NZ_NADV01000125.1:0-472 GCF_003264175.1 Bacillus sp. SRB_331
ATGCAGTGAAGCTCACATGGCCGACTCATGCCCAAAGAAGAATAAGGATGAGCCTAAGTGCATTACATGCCAGGAAGAGGGACATTGGGCCATCCAATGCCCATGGCGTTACCTGTAAATCAAGATTCAATAAAGCAAATATGACAAAGGGCCACAAAAAGATGAGCAAAATCCAAATTGAATTTACCTACACTGAAAGCCGCAGTTATGACATGCTGAAGGAGTACACAAAGACTGGCAGATTGTGGTTTGTTTCATTATACAGGAAGGCCAAGATCTTATATTGCACCCCGAAATTAGATGCCGTCCCCTGCGACAACCAATTCTTCGCATCACTCGACACCTGGAATTGGAACATGGTAAAATTGTTTCCAATTAGGGTGTGGTTGAATGTAAAACGTGGGAAAAAACCAAATAACAGCAAAGTATGGAAAACAAGTGAAAACAAAACACTGGAACAATCAACACCATA
>NZ_NADV01000126.1:0-925 GCF_003264175.1 Bacillus sp. SRB_331
CCATGCGTGATGGGGAAAATGTCAAAAGGACCGTTCTTGAATACCACACACCATCAAACCACTCCGGGTGAACTCATCGTAAGCGACCTCATGGGCCCATTTTCTTCCCCTGGCATAGACGGTTCCAAGTACTTTGTCACATACATTGATGCTTACAGCCGATTCTGCACAATTGCCTGTTTGAGAAACAAATCTGAGCAGTTCGAGCACCTCAAGAAGTTCATTCGACATTTCAACAACCTTCACAGCACAACTATCCGCAATTTTCAATCAGACAACGGAGGCGAATACATGTCGAAAGAGTGTCGTGATTGGCTAGACCTTCAAGGCATTCATCACCGAAGGACAGTCCCGGGAAACTCACAATCGAATGGCATGGCTGAAAGGCTTAATCGAACATTGACTGATATTGCTCTTTGTCTACTATCACATTCGAAGTTGCCCCAGCAATGTTTTGCTTGGGCTGTACAAGTAGCAGTTCATATATACAATCGACGACCCCACTCGACGTTACCAGACCGAGTTACTCCGTATGAAGTCTTGTTCAAACAGGTTCCGAATCTTAACTACCTTAGAACATTCGGCTGTGTCGCCTACAGATTGCTTCAGTCCAACGAACGGAAAAAGATACAGCCTCGAGCACAGAAACTAATTCACATTGGCTACACACAGAATCAAAAGGCTTATTTGCTGTACGATCCCATATCCCAAAAAGAATATTCCAGTCGAGATGTCGAGTTCGACGAATACTCCTTTGATTACGGATTTCAAAGAGAAAGTTCAGATTCCAGAAATACCATCTCCCCCTGTTTTGAAAGCAGCTTCCGCTCTGAGATGGAACCCCATGTTCAAATTTCGAACGAAAACAATGCAGCTGATTCCATCATATCCAAAGATGTCAGCAATAATGACAATGAATTGGATC
>NZ_NADV01000128.1:0-352 GCF_003264175.1 Bacillus sp. SRB_331
CTGAGAATTTGCGTACTGTAACATACATCGGTATACACTGGTCAGGTGGATTACTATAGATGCTATTTACACACAATAGATGTTCCTATTCCGAGCCAATATACTCTCTGTGTATTAGATCCGATATCTGGTCCGTAAAGTCCGTCAGGAACTCCGTTGCCAGCTATATCCAATACAATAGGGTAGCCTGTCGTAGGCTATAACATAGGGTCAATACGTTGACACATATGTTACACTTCCTTCTTTCAAAGAAATGCCCCACCCATGAAAATTTTAGATAAAATCCGAAATTTCCCGAAGCCAGGTTGCGTCTAAATGACCTGGAATGGGCAGTTCACACCCAATAGCGTTG
>NZ_NADV01000129.1:0-711 GCF_003264175.1 Bacillus sp. SRB_331
ATGAAGGAAACAACGGCACACAAGGCGTGGGCGCTTCTTGAAAGCCTTTACCGCAAGAAATCACGATCCACCAGAACCAGACTCATCGCCGAGTTTTGGAACTGCACAAAGAATGACGCCCCGATGGCCACTTACATTGCCACCCTTCAAGTTTTACAGTCAAAGCTCCGCGCTATCGGAAAGGATATGACAGATGAAGACATGACTGATCGCCTACTATCAGGCCTCCCATCTTGTTTTGACGCATTCACCGTCACGTTGGATACACTCAGCGAAGTCAAGTTTGCCGCTACTGCCGCGTCGCTCATCAATTTTGAAGCCCAACTCGAGCACAGGTCTCGTGAAGTGTCGGCAGTTTCCATCCTGCCTCGAGCATGCGCTACCTCAGTCAAACGGCATTCTCGCTGCAGCTATCACAACTCCAACTCGCATGACAATGCCCACTGCTGGGCACAACATCCCGAGCTACGTCCGAAACATTTATTCACTAAACAGTCTGCCTCAGTCTATCCCCTCCAACGATCAAAAGTAGCTCCACTCTCCCAACAATCAGCTCATGAACACAGTGACGAATGGCTTCGTGACTGTTGCTGCTCAATGCACATGTGTCCCGAATCCTCTACCTTGCAGGAAGTTCTGCCCGATTCCGATCCCGTGACAGTTACTATGGCAAATAATGAGAGTCTTTGCTCAACTGCAACCGGCAGCAGC
>NZ_NADV01000130.1:0-382 GCF_003264175.1 Bacillus sp. SRB_331
GATGGTGACCCTACTCGAGTATGAGACAAGAGCACAATGAACATCCTTGGACATCCCCTAAACCATGTGCCTACATAGGTTGCTTACTAGTTCTACCTTTGGCAAGTAGAACAACCTCCACGGAGTAGGATAGACTCCGGATTCCATACCTAGCTAGTATGGTCTATGTCGGTTAAGGCCTATTTCCATCATATGGGATATGCACTCTAATATTGGATAGGTTCTACAACGTGTAGGTAGTAGTATGGGATGCTATCTACACATGGCACGAGTAGGCTTTGAAGATACTAAAGTGAGTTCCCTAAGTCTAAATGACTAAAATGTGAAAGCCCCCTTAAATGCATGAACGTCTCCTAAATGACTTTAAAGAAGAGTGTTGACT
>NZ_NADV01000014.1:1735-4710 GCF_003264175.1 Bacillus sp. SRB_331
GTATGTTCTTTGAAAACTAGATAACAGTGTAGCTCATATTTTTTTAATTTTAGTTTGGTTAAGTTAGAAAGGGCGCACGGTGGATGCCTTGACACTAGGAGTCGATGAAGGACGGGACTAACGCCGATATGCTTCGGGGAGCTGTAAGTAAGCTTTGATCCGAAGATTTCCGAATGGGGAAACCCACTATACGTAATGGTATGGTATCCTTACCTGAATACATAGGGTATGGAAGACAGACCCAGGGAACTGAAACATCTAAGTACCTGGAGGAAGAGAAAGCAAATGCGATTTCCTGAGTAGCGGCGAGCGAAACGGAATCTAGCCCAAACCAAGAGGCTTGCCTCTTGGGGTTGTAGGACATTCTATACGGAGTTACAAAGGAACGAGGTAGACGAAGCGACCTGGAAAGGTCCGTCACAGAGGGTAATAACCCCGTAGTCGAAACTTCGTTCTCTCTTGAATGTATCCTGAGTACGGCGGAACACGTGAAATTCCGTCGGAATCTGGGAGGACCATCTCCCAAGGCTAAATACTCCCTAGTGATCGATAGTGAACCAGTACCGTGAGGGAAAGGTGAAAAGCACCCCGGAAGGGGAGTGAAAGAGATCCTGAAACCGTGTGCCTACAAATAGTCAGAGCCCGTTAATGGGTGATGGCGTGCCTTTTGTAGAATGAACCGGCGAGTTACGATCCCGTGCGAGGTTAAGCTGAAGAGGCGGAGCCGCAGCGAAAGCGAGTCTGAATAGGGCGTTTAGTACGTGGTCGTAGACCCGAAACCAGGTGATCTACCCATGTCCAGGGTGAAGTTCAGGTAACACTGAATGGAGGCCCGAACCCACGCACGTTGAAAAGTGCGGGGATGAGGTGTGGGTAGCGGAGAAATTCCAATCGAACCTGGAGATAGCTGGTTCTCCCCGAAATAGCTTTAGGGCTAGCCTTAAGTGTAAGAGTCTTGGAGGTAGAGCACTGATTGAACTAGGGGTCCTCATCGGATTACCGAATTCAGTCAAACTCCGAATGCCAATGACTTATCCTTAGGAGTCAGACTGCGAGTGATAAGATCCGTAGTCAAGAGGGAAACAGCCCAGATCGCCAGCTAAGGTCCCAAAGTGTGTATTAAGTGGAAAAGGATGTGGAGTTGCTTAGACAACTAGGATGTTGGCTCAGAAGCAGCCACCATTTAAAGAGTGCGTAATAGCTCACTAGTCGAGTGACTCTGCGCCGAAAATGTACCGGGGCTAAATACACCACCGAAGCTGCGAATTGATACCAATGGTATCAGTGGTAGGGGAGCGTTCTAAGTGCAGTGAAGTCAGACCGGAAGGACTGGTGGAGCGCTTAGAAGTGAGAATGCCGGTATGAGTAGCGAAAGACGGGTGAGAATCCCGTCCACCGAATGCCTAAGGTTTCCTGAGGAAGGCTCGTCCGCTCAGGGTTAGTCAGGACCTAAGCCGAGGCCGACAGGCGTAGGCGATGGACAACAGGTTGATATTCCTGTACCACCTCTTTATCGTTTGAGCAATGGAGGGACGCAGAAGGATAGAAGAAGCGTGCGATTGGTTGTGCACGTCCAAGCAGTTAGGCTGATAAGTAGGCAAATCCGCTTATCGTGAAGGCTGAGCTGTGATGGGGAAGCTCCTTATGGAGCGAAGTCTTTGATTCCCCGCTGCCAAGAAAAGCTTCTAGCGAGATAAAAGGTGCCTGTACCGCAAACCGACACAGGTAGGCGAGGAGAGAATCCTAAGGTGTGCGAGAGAACTCTGGTTAAGGAACTCGGCAAAATGACCCCGTAACTTCGGGAGAAGGGGTGCTTTCTTAACGGAAAGCCGCAGTGAATAGGCCCAAGCGACTGTTTAGCAAAAACACAGGTCTCTGCGAAGCCGTAAGGCGAAGTATAGGGGCTGACACCTGCCCGGTGCTGGAAGGTTAAGGAGAGGGGTTAGCGTAAGCGAAGCTCTGAACTGAAGCCCCAGTAAACGGCGGCCGTAACTATAACGGTCCTAAGGTAGCGAAATTCCTTGTCGGGTAAGTTCCGACCCGCACGAAAGGTGTAACGATTTGGGCACTGTCTCAACCAGAGACTCGGTGAAATTATAGTACCTGTGAAGATGCAGGTTACCCGCGACAGGACGGAAAGACCCCGTGGAGCTTTACTGTAGCCTGATATTGAATTTTGGTACAGTTTGTACAGGATAGGCGGGAGCCATTGAAACCGGAGCGCTAGCTTCGGTGGAGGCGCTGGTGGGATACCGCCCTGACTGTATTGAAATTCTAACCTACGGGTCTTATCGACCCGGGAGACAGTGTCAGGTGGGCAGTTTGACTGGGGCGGTCGCCTCCTAAAGTGTAACGGAGGCGCCCAAAGGTTCCCTCAGAATGGTTGGAAATCATTCGTAGAGTGCAAAGGCATAAGGGAGCTTGACTGCGAGACCTACAAGTCGAGCAGGGACGAAAGTCGGGCTTAGTGATCCGGTGGTTCCGCATGGAAGGGCCATCGCTCAACGGATAAAAGCTACCCCGGGGATAACAGGCTTATCTCCCCCAAGAGTCCACATCGACGGGGAGGTTTGGCACCTCGATGTCGGCTCATCGCATCCTGGGGCTGTAGTCGGTCCCAAGGGTTGGGCTGTTCGCCCATTAAAGCGGTACGCGAGCTGGGTTCAGAACGTCGTGAGACAGTTCGGTCCCTATCCGTCGTGGGCGCAGGAAATTTGAGAGGAGCTGTCCTTAGTACGAGAGGACCGGGATGGACGCACCGCTGGTGTACCAGTTGTTCTGCCAAGGGCATAGCTGGGTAGCTATGTGCGGAAGGGATAAGTGCTGAAAGCATCTAAGCATGAAGCCCCCCTCAAGATGAGATTTCCCATAGCGTAAGCTAGTAAGATCCCTGAAAGATGATCAGGTTGATAGGTTCGAGGTGGAAGCATGGTGACATGTGGAGCTGACGAATACTAATAGATCGAGGACTTAAC
>NZ_NADV01000132.1:0-412 GCF_003264175.1 Bacillus sp. SRB_331
GGACCCATTATACATTGTCAAGGAGGTGCTGGAATCTCGTTGGTTTCGAAATCAATTGCAGTATCTTCTCGATTCGGAAGGGTGCCCGCCGTCAGAGCGATCGTGGGAGCCCGCACGTAACCTTGGTTCCACACCGGCCTTAAAGGAAACGATTCGTCGGTTTCATGTGGATTACCCGTCCAAGCCGGGCCCTGGCTTAAGGAGGGGATGATGTTAGGAACACTCCCATATATTCCTAACATTCGCAGCTCCGCCGCAGTTCCGCCGCAGTTTCCCGACAAGAATGACCTCTGGCTGGTCATTCTTGTCAACTCCTTGTATAGCTTGTAATACACTTCGGTTTTATTTCAACAAATCTGGTTCCTCCTAACAGTTTGACAAGAATTATCTTCACGGTTTACGCACCGTTTTC
>NZ_NADV01000133.1:0-511 GCF_003264175.1 Bacillus sp. SRB_331
GATTTCAGTGTACTGGTTATCTACAATGAGTAATACAGTCTCTAAGACTACGGTGAAAACCTTCGTTGATGAGGAAAAAGATTGAATATTTCTTTTAAAAATTTAAAAAATTAATTTATAAAAAGTAATTTTATTTTAGCTTATTTAGTAAAGTTTTTTTTAAAAATTCAAGAAAATATTTAAATATTAAAACTGTACCTAACCCGACACAGGTGAACTAGTATAAATGTACGTAAGCGATTGAATTAATAGTATTGAAGGAACTCGGCAAATTAACTCTGTAACTTCGGTGTAAAGAGAACCAACTTATTTAGATTTAAATAAGGGGGTGGTAGAAACATAGAGTAGCGACTGTTTAATAAAAACACAGGACTCTGCAAAATTGCAAAATGACGTATAGAGTCTGACACCTGCCCGGTGCTGTAAAGTTAAAAACTAATAGTTTACGCTTTTAGTTTAATCTCCAGTAAACGGCGGCTGTAACTCTGACGGTCCTAAGGTAGCGAAATTC
>NZ_NADV01000134.1:0-332 GCF_003264175.1 Bacillus sp. SRB_331
AAGATAAACATGTCACTAGTCCTCGAAGAATGAGGACTCACCACTGATGCTGCTGAACTGAAGATCGGGAACCGATCTAAGCGTGATCTGGATGCTGAGAACCTGAACCTACATCACGAGAAGATGTAGCGCACGTATGCGTCAGTACTTGAAATGTACTGAGCATGCAGGATAAAGTAAAGCTGAAATAACATATAACTGAACAAAGCAATAAAGCAATGAAATAATCTGAACATGATATAGATACTGAAAATACTGAATACTGAGCTAACTGATGCAATGACCAAATATATAACATGCTGAGACTGAATACTGACTGTATAACTGAAAAC
>NZ_NADV01000135.1:0-334 GCF_003264175.1 Bacillus sp. SRB_331
ACTTTCTTTCAGAAGTAATGAGGAGCTTTGCCAAGAAAGCGGGTGTGGAACAACATTGGACCACAGCGTATATTCACTATCCTAACGGGACAGTTGAGGTTGTGAATAAGGCACTGAAGTCTTTATTTCAAGCTCTGATTTCAGAGTTGAGGTGGAATAAAGAGGATTGGCCATGGTTGTTGAAAGCAATAGAACATGCTATCAACCATCGACCAAAGAAGAGACTGGGGTGGAAAGCACCAGTAACGGTTCATACGGGATTAAAGAGTGATAATCCGCTGGAACTTATCTTCAAAAAGCCTGGAGAGAACCTGGGAAATTGTCAGATGACAAC
>NZ_NADV01000136.1:0-341 GCF_003264175.1 Bacillus sp. SRB_331
GATTCTAAATTAACCAATAGATCCTCAAATTAAGAATCGATGATCCGCCTCTTTTAACGATAACGATGACGCTGATTGATTAAACATTCAGCCTGGCCTTTGAAAACAATGTCCACAGGGTCCAGATCATTTTTCAGTCTTCATCGAAAACTATAATCAACATCATCAACAAAATCAGATACAGAACCGGAATTGATTCGACAACCATAATCACTTAAAAGCGACCAGGGACCCCACAATTAGACTGGACATCATTTCCAACTATCCGATTATCATCATGAGCACCAAATCCCCCTTCAAAACAGCATCTCAACTGTCTATGATACAGCCAATCGGAAAAC
>NZ_NADV01000137.1:0-309 GCF_003264175.1 Bacillus sp. SRB_331
GGTTTTGGTTTTGTAGGAGTGGTTTTGCAGGCGGCTGAAAGGGGAGTCCGTCCGGAGGGAGTCTTACTAGCTGCGCTAGGCAAAACAGTAACAAGGCCTTTTTTGCCTTGTTTCCCCTTTTTGCGTCGAGGAGTAGGTTTCTGGTGAAAAAACCAGTTTTGCTGGGTTTCGAACTCTGTAGGCTACGTTTTGAGCTTTTCAGAATTGCCAGCTGACCTAATCTCGCTTTTGGGGATCTTGTTGAATGCGATTTTGCTGTAATGATGGTGTTTATGGGTGAGCGGAGCCTCCCCGGAGTTGGCCCGGCCT
>NZ_NADV01000138.1:1233-1392 GCF_003264175.1 Bacillus sp. SRB_331
TGCGGTTATGAGTACGACCGGGGGTGTGAATAAATCTGTCCATCGGATTTTCAAGGGTCGTCGAGAGCGCACCGGACACCCAAGAAGCTGGGTGCTTTCCCATCCCCGTAGCCCTATCTCCTGGTAATCAGATTCCAGGGCTCAGCGGGACAGCCAATG
>NZ_NADV01000139.1:0-554 GCF_003264175.1 Bacillus sp. SRB_331
CAAGACTACGTTGATGAATTACTCCTTCGATTCAATATGAATCTTTGCAAATCCGCCAACACTCCACATCAACCAGGATACTACCTCAGTACGAACATGAGCCCTACCACCGACCAAGAGCGAGACAACATGAAATTGGTGCCATATTCTGAGCTTGTCGGCAGTTTAAACTGGTTAGCCACAACCACAAGACCCGACATTGCATGCGCGGTCGGAACCTTATGTAGATTTATAAGCAACCCCGGGCGGCAGCACTGGACGGCAGCACAGAGAGTACTCCGATTTTTGGCAGGGACATCGGACCACGGCCTGAAATTTACAGCAGGCTCTTCAAAGAATCCCGCCGGACTCTATGGCTACAGCGACGCAGACTGGGCCGGTAACCCGGACACGAGGAGATCCACAACTGGTTTCGTTTTCACTTTTCATGGTGCCCCAATCTCTTGGAAATCCAAATTGCAACCCTCAACAGCCTTATCGTCTGTTGAATCCGAGTATATTGCATTATGTGGTGCGTCACTCGAAGCCAAATGGATCTACCAACTGTTGTTCGA
>NZ_NADV01000140.1:0-400 GCF_003264175.1 Bacillus sp. SRB_331
CACACGACAGAAGCTGCGCTACAGGGTTGCTCCTCAGGAGGCCGCTCATTAAGAGGCCGCGTCGAGTCTTCATCAATATCGGATGTACGTGACAGTGGGCCAATACGACCAGTTTGGGCCAGTACAGCCAATGGGCCAGTACGACAGGTTGGCGACGTGGTTTGAACTTCAACACGCCCCCTCAAACCATGTGCCTTGTTGGTCACCAATCTTTTGCTCAGTTTTGTGAATGTTGCGCCTGAAGTTGGTTTAGTGAAAATATCTGCGACCATCTCGGCTGTTGGCATGAACTGGACTTGAATCTGGTTGGTGTGAACCAACTGTCTCACGAAATAGTAGTTTGCATCAATATGTTTTGTTCGCGCGTCTGTTCTCTTGGTGCATCAGAGAGATTTGCATC
>NZ_NADV01000015.1:0-50284 GCF_003264175.1 Bacillus sp. SRB_331
TGATTCGGGGTACAGTTCATTTGAAAGGAGCAGTAGCTTTTTTATTTTAACTTCTTCTTTACAAACAAAATACGAATATGACATTAACTTTATTTTATACTTCTCCTCGACTCGTTCTTATACAAGAAAATAGTAATAATCGTAAGTACTATAACAACTCCAAAAGTAAACACTCTGTAGTTCGAGATCGTAGCAGTACCAATTAACAAGGCAGGTATAACAGCCGTAATTAAGCCACCAAACATACCGACAAAAGATCCTACACTTTGTTTTACTATTTGAGTTTCTGATACCCAATCATAATAACCAAATCGATTATTAATAAAAATTCCCCATACTGCCGAAAATAATGAATATGTTATTGGTGTTATGACGATTAAAAGAGAACTCCAAACATCTAGTTTTAACCCTATTATCAGTAATACGGCACTAATAAGTGATGCAGGTATACTTAATGAAAGATTCATAAGAATTTTACTGTCATAAATTATCTTTGGCGCTATAGGCAATGACTTAATAATCCATACATTTTTTCCTTCTAAAGACAATGACACACATGTTGTACACGTCATCGAAATCGCTGCTGCAATAGCAAATGGAGCAATCTTTTGCAACAGGGGCTCAATTCCAGGATACGCTATTAATTGACTTGGTCCTACTACAACTATAGCTAGCGCGAAAGCTATCGCCATCACAACTCCCATTCCACTATTTATTACATACACTGTAGAAGAAAAGAAACGTTTCAGTTCTTTTTTATATAACGCGACCAATACACTTTCTTTTCTCATACTATTAATCTCATAATTTGAAAGCATATGATAAGTGGAAATCCCTGTGTTTATTTGCTTATATTTTAACGAAAGTATTTTTACAAAAAGATAATACCAAATAACTGATATCCCAACGAATAGGATGAAAGCTACAATATCAGCCTGAACAATTGCTTTTTGAAACATGTTAGCTAATGGATACACTTTCGTTAATTGCTCCGAAACAATTGCACCAATTCCGTTCATATCAGTAAGGCTATATTGAGCATTTCCGTTTTTTAGCATAAAGAAACCGAATGTAATAATTACTATAAAACTTAAAATCGTAGTTATTTTATTCGCATTTTTAAATTTAGAAGCGATTGCTGTAATCGCAGCTCCAAAGATCGCTGCTATTGTTGTTGGAATTAAAGATGCTATAAACATACTGATGAACCACATAAAGTAAAAAGAAACTGATGGATTTTCACGTATGCAATACACAACTCCCATCGGTAGCATGATTATGATTGAAAAGATCGTATTCAGCAAGTATAAATACAAAAATCTACTTGCAATAACAGTACTTACACGAATCGGCAATGACATTAAAAAGTCGTAATCCTTAAAAGCAAAAATTTCTCCATTTGCCTTAAATATAGTGAAAAACAGCGTTAATACACTGCTAATAACTAGGGCATAGACTGGAATAATTTCACTCATTCCTAGTTTCACCAACCCATATGCCGAGGCTCCGCAATATAGCATTAACAGGACACCAACTAAGGCAATAGATGCTGACAGTAAAATCTTATTCTGCTTCTTTTTCTTATCTTTTTCGTATTTAAAAGTATTTAAACCGAGCTGCGTTATCAACCTGATTTTTAAAAGCCCTAGACTATTAGTATTCATTAGCAAGCTCCTTCATAAAGAGCTCTTCCAATGAGCCTTCCTTTATTAAAGAATTCACTTCCCCTGAAAGTGCTAATTTCCCTCTATTAATCATCGCTATTTTATTACATAACTTCTCCGCCACATCTAAAACATGAGTAGAAAAGAAAATAGCACTTCCCTTTTCACAAAGCTCTTTCATAATCCCTTTCAATACTACAGCAGCCTTTGGATCAAGACCAACGAAAGGTTCATCTAAAACTAATAATTTCGGTTTATGCAAAACCGCTGATATTATCGCTACTTTTTGTTTCATACCATGTGAATAAGAAGATATTAAGTCTCCCAAGTAAGGTGTAATCTCAAAAGCATCCCCATACTTCTGTATCTGTTCTTCCCGATCCTTCGCAGACACTTTAAACACATCAGCAACAAAGTTCAAATATTGAATTCCTGTTAATTGCTCATATAAATCTGGATTATCAGGAATGTACGCCATTACTTTCTTACATGCAATCGGATCCTTTTTTACTGAATGTCCATCAACAAAAATTTCACCCTCTTCAAAATCTATAACTCCTACTAACGACTTAATTGTTGTACTTTTCCCCGCACCGTTATGTCCAATAAATCCAAAGATATCTCCTGCTTGAACAGTAATATTTAACTGATCTACTGCTTTTTTGCCACCTTTGTATGTCTTGCTAAAATTTATAATTTCTAACATGTGATTCCCCCCAAACTATCTTTTTAACTGAATTTTCAGACCTAAAAGCGAAAAATTTACTCAGCGAGCTTTTTCGTTATCCCCACTGAGTATTAAAATTTCTTAACACATAGAAACTATAAATATAAAATTTGACTAGTACAGTTCAATCCCTTATTGCTCACAATTGCATTTCTTTTTTATAAATAGCATATGACTTTATCGTTGATATGAAGATGCATATTAATATTATTCCAATCCCCATAAAAATATTGAATGGATCTGGAAGTACCGCCCCAGCATATATACAAAGTGCACCTATTACAAATACCTTCGAAGCAAATCTGTGTGTTTTTCTCCAAACTACAGGATTTTCTAATGTCCAGTCCATCCGGATTCCTACTAAGCCATTTGGCTTCGTTTGTTGCATATAATTGCCGAGTACTAAAAACAATGTTCCAAGTCCGAAATTAAATGCAATGGAGCCCGATGCAATATAATTAGACACTGCTAATAGCGCAAATATATTACAGCCGAACCCTATCAAAAGAATGGCATAATGGATTGCAGAAAGGACTTTAGCATGCTGTTTATACTTATCTTTCGTTACATCAATATACCCCATAGCTAGCCATATCAAATACAGCAACACCATACTACCTATTGAAACTGAACTCGCTTCTACTTTAGAAAAATATCCATCTACCATTCCTGCAGCATTATAATGACGTGGAATTTGTTTCGGTAAATAAGGCCATACAATGTACCAGCCAATTGCAATTGCAATAATTAAACTCCATGGTAATACGTGTCTTTTCATCCTCTCTCCCCCTTAAATTTTATATTAAGCCCCTATCTCTTTCTTATAAGCAACATAGGAATATCCCATCGTTAGTCCTACTGCACCAATAATAATTCCAGCCATTACGAAAGATTTCCATGCTACCGGCGCGAAAACACTTAAAATCATAATGATTCCTAATGCAACAAACACCTTTCCACTAAAACGGTGTGTTTTTCTCCATACTTCTTCGTTACTTAACGTCCACGGTGTTTTTATGCCTACAAAGTAATTTGGTTTACATTGTGGTAAATAGTTTCCGATAACTATGAATAGAATACCAACTAATAATTCAGGCATGCGATTAATGAATAAATTATATCCTAGTCCACTTGTAATAATATCTATATTTCCTACAAATAGTAGCAATAGTATCCCGTTATTCATCATCATAAAAGCTTTAGAAAATTTCTCGTAATTTGCTTTCCTTGGATCAATCTTTGGTATCACATTTAGAAATACATATAACGCAATCATAATTCCAACCATAGAAATCATTCCGGAAAGTTTAGACGAATAACCATCTACCTTACCGCCGTTCCAATGCGTCGCAATTGTATCCGGTAAATGTGGCCAAGCAAATGCCCATGCCAAACAAGTTATAACAATTAATAGAATTGCAAAAAGATGTTTTTTCATTTCCCCTCTTCCCCCTTATTCGTAAACGTAAACACCCAAGTCAATAAATCTTGAAATACAGTTGTGTTTAAAGAGTACATAACGAATTGTCCTCTTTTTTCATCTTGGATAAGTTCAGCATTTTTAAGCGCATTTAGGTGATGAGAAATACTTGGCTTTGTCATATTGAACTGTTCAGCAATTTCGCCAGCTGTTAAATCGCCTTCTTTTAATAAGTCTAAAATTTTTCGCCTTGTCGGGTCTGCTAATGCTTTAAATGCTTGATTCAATGTCTTTCTTCCTTTCGATAATTAGACATTTAGATATTTATCTAAATGTTAAAACGTTTTCAGTTAATTGTCAATTGTATCCCTAGCCCTTTTTACTTTTTCCACTTTTGACCTATATTGTTTACTAGCTTATATTTCAACATAATGAAAAGACGAGAAACACATGATACACTATAGCTACAATTGTTTTTTTAGGAGGAATATACATATGTATAAAATTTTAATCGTTGAAGACGATCCAAATATTTCATCATTACTACAATCTCACATTCAAAAATATGGCTATGATGCTGTTGTTGCGGAGAACTTCGATGATATTATGGAATCGTTTAACGCTGTGAAACCACATCTTGTTTTACTTGATGTAAACTTACCGAAATTCGATGGCTTCTACTGGTGCCGTCAAATCCGTCATGAATCTACTTGTCCAATTATTTTCATTTCGGCACGTGCTGGTGAAATGGAACAAATTATGGCTATTGAAAGCGGTGCGGACGATTATATTACGAAGCCGTTCCACTATGACGTTGTAATGGCGAAAATCAAAGGTCAATTACGCCGTATTTACGGTGATTATGCACCAAATATTTCTGAACGTATCGTTGAAGTTGAAGGACTAAAACTATTCCCTGAGCGTCCCGAAATTCATTTTGGCGCTGAGCAAGTTCTTTTAACGAAGAAAGAGGCAATTTTAGCAGAAATGTTATTATCTAAATTCCCGCGTACAGCGAGTCGTGAAGATTTACTAGCCGCTCTTTGGGACGACGAAAGCTTCGTTGAGGAAAATACATTAAACGTAAACATCACGCGTCTTCGTAAAAAGTTCAATGAGCTTGGTATTGAAAATGCTATTGAAACAGTACGTGGACTTGGGTATCGTTTTAACGCAACTTGGAGTGAATAAGCATGAAACTATTTTTACGTGATCATTTTGCATTTTTCCTACTATATGTATTAAACTTCGGAATCATTTTCGTTCTTTATGATGCAGTAGACGGATTTCAAAATAATAAGTTTTACTTCATCGTTTTAAGTTTATACTTATTCATCTGTTTCCTCGCTTATCGTTACGTTCGTAACCGTAGAATGTATCACAGATTAAGTGAACCACCAGAGAAACTGGAAGATGCGTTTATTGAAAGAGCGACTGCTCCTATGCCACACGGTGTAAACGAGCTCGTTCGTACGCAATATCGTCTATTCCAAAAAGACCTACAAACATTCGAAGTAAAACAGCAAGAACACCAATTATTTATTAACCATTGGGTGCATCAAATGAAAACGCCTGTTTCTGTTATGCAGCTTATGGTGCTTGAAATGGAAGATGAACATTTAATCCCGAAATTCAAAAAAGAATTAGAACGATTAAATCAAGGACTCGATATGGCTTTATATATGGCAAGGCTAAATAACTTCCATGAAGACTTCCATGTTGAGACGATTTCATTAAAAGATGCTGTGACAAAAAATATTAACGGATTGAAAGAATTATTCATTCGAAACGGAGTCTTCCCCGTTTTAGAAGTTCATTCAGATTTAAAGGTTGCTTCTGATGCGAAATGGCTAAAGTTCATCATTTATCAGTTAATGACAAATGCAGTTCGCTACTCTGGTGAGCGCGGAAAGAAAGTTTTCTTATCAGCTTATCGCAATGGTAAAGATATTATTTTGGAAGTTCGTGACGAAGGCGTTGGTATTCCGCAAGAAGATATTCGAAGAGTATTTGAACCTTTTTACACTGGAAAAAACGGTCGTGCATTCGGAGAATCTACTGGTATGGGGCTTTATATTGTAAGTAAAATTTGTGATTATTTAGGTCACTCTGTGAAACTAGACTCTGAAGTTGGTAAAGGAACGACGATTAAAATCATCTTCCACAACGCTGCAAACAATCAAGCAGAAAACACGGAGAAGGTGACCGAAGCATGACCATAACATATGCTAGCAAAATGTATGAGAATTTACTCTCATACATTTTTTGCAATAAGACTACATATCGGCCTGCTAACGGGAGGCATATATTATGACATTTTGGCAGTTTGCATTTAAAAATGTAACGCGCAACTCAAGAGCTTATTTTGCCTACTTTATAAGCAGTGCCTTCTCTATTGCTGTTTTCTTTTCTTTTGCTGTTTATTTATTTCATCCGAAATTACAAAACTTCAATATGATCTCTGAAATTTCAGGGTTAATGATATTTTCAGAAGTAGTAATTGTTTTCTTCTCTTTCTTCTTTTTACTATATTCGATTGGATCATTTTTAAAAGTTCGTAAAAAACAATTTGGGATTTTAACCATTTTAGGTATATCGAAAAAGCAATTACATCGTCTCGTTTTTACGGAAAATATGTTAATTGGTATTTTATCTATCTTTTTCGGCATACAGTTTGGGTTTGTTTTTTCGCAATTTTTCTTATTAGTGACAGCGAAAATTACGCACGTACCAGGTATATATTTATACGGGCCTACTAACGCAATCATTTTAACGACCATCGTTTTTCTTAGTCTTTTTATCATTGTATCTGCATTCACACCAATGCTTATTCGTACAAAAAAAGCGGTACACCTTTTAAAAACAAATGGTGGAAAACAAAAAGAAAGAAAACCATCCATATTTATTTCTTTATTTGGTGCTATCTGTTTATTAGGCGGCTATGCTTTAGCTGGAAATCCTAAATATTTTGTCTCAGTAAGCCCGCAAATAGGTGTTATATACATGGTTTCAAGTATCTTCGTAATCCCAACGTTTGTTACAATGGGAACGTATTTTTTCTTTTCGCAAATTAGTTTTTCACTTATTTATATTTTGAAAAAAAGAAGAAAATTTTATATGAAACGGATAAATATGCTTTGGATATCTGATTTAGCAAACCGTATTCGAACAAATATTAATATGCTTTTTATTGTGGCCATGCTATCTACCGTCGCTTTTACAATGATTACGTTTTTATATGGATTCGGGAAATTTATTAAACTAGAGGTTACTAAAACTTCACCTTTTCCAATTTCTTATTTTTCTTATGATGCGAATCCTTTTGTTGCAGAACACTTGAATTGGCTTGAGCAGCAATTACAAAGGGAAAATTTCTCTTATGAGAAAATAAACGCTGATTTATATGAAGCACCATTAAAAGAAGATCAAGATATAGCCATTTATAATGACGTATATGCAATTAAGCAAAGTGACTATAACAAACTTGCGGATTCTTTACAATTAAAACAACTATTCATGGATGATAACGAAGCATATGTTTTAACAGGGACATCTTATATCACCATATTTAATGAGTTTGATCAAAGCTACAACAGAGACTACATTACTCTCTCTAGCACAAATACGAAATTACGAGTAAAAGGCTATGAATATGTGAATGCAATTCCATCTACCTTTTCATATCAAACGTTAGTTTTACCTGATGCTGTTGTAGAAAATTTCCCCAATACAACTAAACATGTATCAGCGTACAATTATAAAGTACAAAACTGGGAAAAAACGTATAAAATTGCAGATGATTTTATAGAAAAGGTGCAAAAAGATCGAGATAAATCCCAGTACAAAGGACCTCTTATTCGCTCCTTTGAATCGGCAGGGTCACTATATAGAATAACATCAGGAAGTGCCGCATACTTCCTAATCGGGACATTCTTAGGTGTCATTTTCTTTATTGGAGCAGGTAGCGTTCTTTACTTCAGAATGTATACAGATTTAACGAACGAACAAGAAAAATATGTAGCAATTTCAAAAATTGGTGTAACAGATGCAGAGATGAAAAAATCTGCAACCATTCAACTTAGCATTTTATTTTTCGTTCCGTACGTTATGGCGTCCATTCATACAATGTTCGCAACAAAAATGCTTCAAGATGTAATTGGTTTATCTTTGTTCAAAGAAATTTCAGCTGTTCTTATTATTTTTGGAGTCGTTGAAATCCTATTTTTCTTATTCATTCGTTCGCTTTATATGCAAAAATTATCACAGTATACGAATGGGCAAAATATTTAAAACAAACTTTATGAAAAGAGTATCTCTCATACTCTTTTCATCTTCGCTCTATTAGGAGGTTTAGGTGAATGACATTTTGGCAGTTTGCATTTAAAAACGTGACGCGGAACGCTAGAGCTTATTTCGCCTATTTTATAAGCAGTGCGTTTTCCATTGCAATTTTCTTCTCGTTTGCAGTTTATTTATTTCATCCTAAATTGCATATGACAGGCGTGAATGCTGCTCTGAACATATTAATGACAATCTCAGAAGTTGTCATTGTATTCTTTTCATTTTTCTTTTTACTATATTCAATCGGTACTTTCTTAAAAGTACGAAAAAAACAGTTCGGGATTTTAACAGTACTTGGCATATCTCCAAAGCAATTAAAGAGGCTCGTATTTCTAGAAAACATGCTAATTGGTGGCCTATCCATATTTTTCGGCATTCAATTTGGCCTTGTCTTTTCACAGTTCTTTTTATTAGTTACCGCCAAAATTACGCATGTGCCTGGTTTATATTTATATTGGTGGCCTACAGCTGCTATCGTTTTAACTATAATTATCTTTCTTGGACTCTTCATTCTCGTATCATCTTTTACACCGATGCTAATCCGTACGAGAAAAGCTGTACGTCTTTTAAAAGAAGGAACAAAACAAAAAGAAAGAAAAGCATCTGTACTCATCTCTCTCTTTGGTGCGATATGTTTAATATCTGGATATGTTTTAGCAGCAAACCCACTATATTTTATGTCACTAGGAGATATCGCTGGGCTTTTGTACGCTGCCTCCTGTATATTTGTCATCCCATCACTTGCTGCAGCTGGGACATATTTTTTCTTCTCACAAATTAGCTTCTTACTCATTCGCATATTAAAGACGAGAAGAAAATTTTATATGAAACGTATTAATATGCTTTGGGTTTCTGATTTAGCAACTCGGATTCGGACAAATATTAACATGCTCTTTATCGTGACGATGTTATCGACACTCGCTTTCACAATGATTACATTCTTATATGGGTTTGGGAAATTCACAAAGTTTGATGAAATAAGGCAAAATCCTTTCCCGTTTACTTATTTATCACATACTGAAAATACGCTTGCCGATGAACATTTAAATTGGTTAGAACAAAAATTTAACGAAGAGCAGTTTGCTTATAAGAAATTTAAAACGGATATATATGAAGTGTCTTCGGCAGAAGATAACGCGCAGCTCTATTATGCAATTAAACAAAGTGACTATAATATACTTGCTAAAGCATTAAATTTGGAAACGCTCACCGTAAGTAATAATGAGTCTTATATCCTTATTAAAGACATAGATGATCAATTCATTGGAACAGTTTTTGATCAAAAAAAGAGAAATACTCTGACACTTACTCAAAACTCTTTACATCTACAAGTGAAAGAATATAAAAGTTATAACCCTTTCCCGAATAGCTTAATATCACAACTTCTCGTATTATCTGATGAAAATGTAGAAGCCTTATCAACCGCTTCAAAACAGATGAGTGTATATAGCTTCAAAGTTCCAGATTGGGAAAAGGCACATAATATCGGTTCAGCATTTATAACAAAAATTGATAATGACAATGCAGCTATTCAGGCAGAACATCCACCGTTTCATGCAAGTGAAGCAAGCGATTCTCTATACAAAACAAAATTAAATGTTGCTTCGTTTTTCTTAATTGGTACTTTCCTAGGTGTTATTTTCTTTATCGGAGCTGGCAGTGTTCTTTACTTCCGTATGTATACAGATTTAACAAATGAGCAAGAAAAGTATATAACGATTACAAAAATCGGTTTAACAGAAGTCGAAATGAAGCAATCCGCTACAATTCAACTTGCGATTCTTTTCTTTGTTCCTTACATTATGGCATCGATCCATACGATGTTTGCGACAAAGATGTTACAAGAGATATTACATCTATCATTATTCGCTGAGATTACAGTTGTACTTGTAATCTTTGGAACGGTTGAAATTATCTTTTTCCTTTTAATTCGTTCCTTTTATATGCAAAAATTATCACAACATATTAAGTTTTAAAAATAGAAAGGTGATTATTATGGAAGAAGTATTACACATAAAAAACGTCTCAAAAGTGTATGAAGGAAAAGTCCCTCATACCGCTTTAAAAAATATAAATTTACATGTAGATAAAGGTGAATTCGTTGCGATTATGGGACCGTCTGGCAGCGGTAAATCTACATTTTTAAACGTTATCTCTACAATTGACTCCCCTACTTCTGGTGATGTCGTGATTAATGGAAAAAAACCGCACACATTTCGTAGAGAGAAACTAGCTATTTTCCGCCGCCAAGAGTTAGGGTTTGTTTTTCAAAACTTTAACCTGCTAGATACACTAACAATCGGTGAAAATATCGTACTCCCTTTAACGTTAGATAATGTTCCTTTAAAAGAAATGGACGAAAAGCTTGATAACATTTCAAAAAAGCTTGGAATTGATCATATTTTGGACAAGCGTATTTTTGAAGTTTCTGGAGGACAAGCGCAGCGTACTGCAGTAGCACGTGCTGTTATTCATCATCCTTCACTTCTACTTGCCGATGAACCAACAGGAAACTTAGATTCGAAAGCAGCAATCGATGTAATGGAGTTATTTACGAAGTTAAATAAAGAAGAGGATGCCACAATTTTAATGGTTACTCATGATCCGTTTGCAGCAAGTTATTGTAACCGCGTTATTTTCATTAAAGATGGTGGGCTTTACAATGAATTACACCGCGGACTATATCGCGAGAAATTTTATCAAGAAATATTAGATGTTTTAGCATTATTAGGAGGAAGGCGTGGATGACGTTTTGGCAATTTGCATTTAAAAATGTCTCACGTAATTCTAAAGCATATTTCGCTTATTTTGTAAGCAGTGCATTTTCCATTATGGTTTTCTTTTCATTTACTGTATATGCATATCATCCGCGTTTACAAAATGTACAAAGCTTTCAAGATCGAGATCCTCTAATGAACTTAGCTAGTACAGCACAGCTTGTGATTGTTATGTTCTCGTTCTTCTTTCTCTTATATTCAATTGGAACATTTTTAAATGTACGGAAGCAGCAATTCGGGATACTCACGATTCTCGGTATCTCACAGAAACAATTAAAAAGACTGTTATTTACTGAAAACATGATAATCGGGATATTGTCCATCTTTATCGGTATACAAGGTGGCCTAGTGTTCTCTAATTTTTTCTTATTAGTCACTTCAAAATTAACAAGTGCGAAAGGTCTCTATTTATATTGGCCAACAGAAGCGATTATCGTGACAACCGTAACGTTTATCATTTTATTTTTAATCGTTTCTACATTCACACCTATGTTTATTCGGACTCGTAAAACAGTCCATCTTATTAAAGGGAACAAGAAAGTGACAGCCGAAAAAAGGCCGTCTATACTCATTTCGATATTTGCTTTAACTTGTTTAGGATTATGTTATTATATAGCTGGTTACCCACAAGGCTACGTAACCGAACAAAATGTAAGAAATGGATCTGTATTCTTTATTATATTATCTATTTTGCCACTCGTAGTAGTCGGGACATATTTATTCTTTTCACAAACCTTCCTTCTCTTTATCTTTATTTTAAAAAAGCAAAGAAAGTTTTATTTGAAACAAATAAATATGTTATGGATTTCAGATTTAGTTGCTCGTACTCGTAGCAATATTAATGTACTTTTTATCGTTTCTATGCTATCTGCACTTGCATTTACGATTATTATCGGACTATTTGCTGCTAATAATAATACGAAAGCATCGATACTAGAACGATATCCAATCCCCTTCACATATACATCTGAAGGTAATAATTCCCTTGAACAAAAGCACATTACTACAATTGAAACCGAGCTTACAAATAGCAATTTCGATTACAAAAGATATAAATTTACAGTATTAAAAGATACAGCTGCAAAAGAAGACATTATGCTTATGAAAATGAGTGATTATAACGCAATTGCTAAACAATTAAAGAGAACGGAAATAACACTTGATTCTACACAAGTTTATATTATTTCTCGTCACTCACCAGAGCTCTTAAATCTTGTCTCAAATCCATTTGCAAAACAAAATACAATTACACTTGGATCTAATAAAAAAGAGTTTCATATTAAAGGATTTATTAATAAAGGGATAGAACCATCCTTCGCATTTCCCCATTTAATTGTTATACAAGATTATGTATTTGATAATATGATTCCTCATATTGAAACAACCATAGTCTATAACTACTTCGTGGAAAACTGGGAAAATGCAATTGTTCCGACCAAAAATATGTTGCGTACTATTGGTGAGGATGCAAGTGACTTCTATGAAAAACATAAAGAAGAAAAAGCTCAAATTCCTTTTTACATTCATACAGCTACTGATGAATTAATCCATGGTAAAGAAAATGCAGTTGCTCAATTCTTTATTTGGGCATTTCTTGGCTTTATCTTCTTTATCGGTGCGGCTAGCGTTTTATACTTCCGTATGTATAACGACTTAACGAATGAAAAACAAAAGTACATTACGATTACAAAACTGGGCTTAACTGAATCAGAAATGTTTCGCTCCGCAACGATTCAATTAGGAATTTTATTTTTCGTTCCTTACATCGTTGCTGGTGTTCATACGTTATTTGCGGTTAAGTTTTTACAAAGCATGTTTTCTTTCTCGTTACTAAAAGAGTTACTGATTGTACTCACCTTTTTCGGGATTATCGAGATTATTTTCTTTTTCTTAATCCGCTCTCTGTACATTAATAAATTATCACAGCATATAAAAATATGAATAAAATAGCCTTGTGCATATTGCACAAGGCTATTTTCAATAGTTTTTAAATAATTAGCAGCAATATCCACCATAGCCGCCGCCATAGCCACCATAACCGCCGTAACCACCATAACCGCCGCCGCCGCCGCCGAAGCAGCTAGCACCGATAATGATTAATAAAATAAACAATACGATTAGAAGCGCAAAACCGCCGCCGCACCCACGTCTACGGTCGCAATCATCATGTCTGCGGTTACAATCATCATGTCTGTGTTCACACTTTTCGCTCATTACTCTATTCCTCCTTTAGTATCATTCATAACAAGATCGTCTTGCTCTAAATGAGGGGATTCCATTTATATTATGTTTTCAGGGCAAATCGGAAGCTTGGCACTCCTAAAAACGGGCTTGTTTCATGAAAAGAGCCCCAACACAAAAAGAGGATACCTTTAAATAGGCACCCCCTTCTTCTAAACAAACATATTAAGTAAAAGCGCAAAGCCGAATGCAATAAATGATAACAATGTCTCCAGCACCGTCCACGTTTTAAACGTTTCTTTTACTGTCAAACCTAAATACTCTTTTACAAGCCAGAATCCTGCATCATTTACGTGGGAAAACATTAATGAACCTGCACCGGTTGCAATAACGAGTAATTCTAAATTTACACCAGACATGTGCTGAATAACCGGTGAAACAATTCCAGCTGCTGTCGTTAATGCTACAGTAGCTGAACCTGTTGCAATTCGGATTAATCCCGCTACCATGAACGCTAAGACGATTGGTGATAATGAAATATGTTCTGCCATTTGAGCGATGGCTGTTCCAACGCCGCTTTCAATTAATATTTGTTTAAATCCACCGCCTGCACCAATTATTAAAATAATGGAACCGACAGGTAGTAAACTTTCATCTGTTAATTTTTTAATCATCTTTTTATTAATTCCTTGTTTTATGCCAAGCAAATAAAACGCTGCGAAACATGAAATAAGTAAAGCGATTACCGGACTTCCTACAAATACTAAAAATTCAGTTATTTTTTCCGGTAATGAAATATATGGTGCGACTACTGATAAAATCATTAAAACTACTGGTAATAAAATGATAAAGAATGAAGCTTTACGACTTGGCAAATCAGTAGATACTGTCGTAACCCGAACAAGCTCCGGTTCATTTTCAGGTATAACCCTCTTATGTACCCACTTTGCAAATATCGGTCCTGCAATAATTGCTGTTGGTAACGCGATAATTAATGAATACAATAGTACCTTTCCTAAATTCGCATTATAAATACCGATTGCTGTCATCGCACCTGGATGCGGCGGCACTAGCCCATGTACAATCGATAATCCAGCAATAACAGGTAACGCAATTAACAATATATTTTGTTTCGTTGTTTTTCGAATTGAAATAACGAGTGGTAATAAGATGACAATCCCTACTTCAAAAAATACTGGAATCCCTATAACAAATCCGGCGAATAACATAGCCCAAGGTAATTTTTTCACCCCGAAGAATCGAATGAAGAAATCTGCTACTTGCATGCCAGCCCCTGAATCAGACATCATTTTCCCTAAAATTGTTCCGAGAGCCAAAATACCAACTAAATGCCCTAGTACACTACCAACACCAGTTTCATAGGCAGTAACAATTTTGGTCAAGTTCAACCCAGACATAATAGCTAAAAATAGACTAGCAACTGTTAAACTAATAAACGCATGCCATTTCCACCATGATACCCCTAAAATAACAATTGCGATCGCAATTAACGTGACGATTAATAAGTATATATCCATATCCCATTCCCCTTCGATATGAAATTTTTTTACAAAAAAAGAGGGAATTGGTCCCTCTTCATTTTTTACACATCATAATTTACAACGTAATGCTGCATTTCCGTATTGTAGTAGCCTTCACTATATTCAATTACTTCGCCAACTTCATCGTAAGAATAGCGCATACGTTTTAATAACGCTGTTCCCTCTTTTTCTCCTAACGCTTCTGCAACGAAATTAGGCGCAAATCCAACAGCGAATTCATCTCTGAAGTTTTCTAAATGTATACCACGGTCCTCGACTAGATCATAAAGCGATTGTAAGTCAAAGTCCGCTAAGTCTGTACTTGCCATTTGTACTGAAAAATAGTGCGTATAATGAATGTACGGAGTATCATTTAAAGCATATAGACGCTCAATACGAAAACTCTCTTTACCAAACAAACGAAATGGTACTGTTCCTTCTTCATTATGAACCACTTCTGCCTTTAGCAATTTCTTTTGTACTTTATAGCCTTCTTCCACTAACACTTCTGTAAATTTCTTTCCCTTTGAAAGCTTTGTCGCAGAAGTATTTCGAATGACTTTCGTTCCTTTACCACTTTTCTTTTCTAAATATCCTTCTTGAACGAGTTCTTTAATTGCGTTTCGCACTGTAATTTTACTCACTTTGAACTCTTCTTCTAATTGTGGTTCAGAAGGAATATTTGTATGAATGGCATAAACACCATGTAATATTCGATCACGAATAATATTTTTAATTTGTAAATATAATGGACCTCTTTTTCTCGTTACGTTCACCGTTACACCCACTACCTTTCTACATCACCTACTGATGCCGTCATTGCCCGAAGTATATCTTTCTCTGATGACATTGGCGTATCACCGACGATTGTATGTGCAAGCATTCCAGCTGCTGACGCAAATGAAACAGCTTTCTCTGGTGCAAACTCTTCTATCTCGCCATGAATAATTCCGCTCGTATAAGCATCTCCAGCACCTATTCTATCATATACAGAAAACGTAAGTGTTTTGGCAAAAGTGAACGTCCCATCTTTACATATGAATCCGCGAAGTGAGTGTGTATTATCACTATTAATAGAGCGATGCGTTCCCGCGATCGTAGCGATATTATATATTTCAGCGACTTTTGGAATAAGATTAACAAGCTGTGCTTCTCGCTCCGTCTCTTCCGTTTTCATTCCGAGAACAAACATCGCATCTTTTTCATTCATCATTACAATATCGGCAAGTCCCAGCATTTCTTCATAATGCGGTTTCGCCTGTTCATACCCATCTTCTCCCCAAAGCGATGGACGATAATTACAATCAAAGACAACAGTGCCTCCATTTTCTTTAACTGCCTTCGCCAAAGATTTCATATGATGGCGCACAGTATCATTCATCGCAAGTGTAATTCCGCAAAAATGAACGATATCAATTTCTTTTGCGATTTCTTCAAATTGGTACATCTCTTCAGATGCTGTATTGAAACTACTTTCTAATCGGTTCGAATATGTAACGCGGCTTACGCGTGCTCCAAATCCATTTTCTAAAAAGTACATACCAACATATTTACCGCCTCTTGAAATAAACGGTGCTTGAATCCCTAGTTTTTGAATGTGCGATACCGCCGCATCTCCAACCGAATTTTCCGGTAAAGTTGAAATAAGAAGCCCTTCATGCCCTAGATGAGAAAGTGCTGCTGCGACGTTCACACCTGTACCAGAAAATGAGTAATTTAGCGTGTTTGCTTGCGATAGCAATTCATATCCTGGCACTTGCAGGCGCATCATTACTTCACCGAACGCTGCAATTTTCTTACGCATATTGATCAACTAGCTTCTTCACTACTGCTAATAATTCACGTACATCTTCTACTTTCGTATTGCCAGTTTCTTTATCAATAATAGAAGAGTACACATGCGGAATAACTTGCTCTACGTTTGCTTCTAATGCAATACGTACAATTGTTTCAAAGTTTTCTTTATCAATTCCGCCCGTTGGCTCTAATGCAAATCCTTCTTCCGCACATGCTTTCGCAACAGCGCGATATTCTTCTTCATGAGCTAAGCCTTTCATTGGGAAGTATTTCAATGATTTCCCACCCATATCACGTACAAGTGCGATTGCTGTTTTAATTGGAACGATTGCTTTTTCTTCCCCAGCCGCACTAATTGGGCCAGTAGAAATATTTACGTAACCTACTTTTCCTGTTGGTGATACTAAACTATTAATCCAGCTATCTTTGCCGCCAAGATTTGCGCGCGTTGCTCCTACTGAAGGGAACACTTGGTTAATATGACTACCAGGATAATGCTTCGCAATTTCAGCTACAACTGCCGCTTGGCGATTATCTCCTGCTCCTAGTCCGATTGATACAGCGTCATCAATTTCTTTTCCGTATGCTTTCATCGCTGTAACTGCTTCTTCTACTGTTGGATAATCTTTTGATAACACACCGACTACTACATAACCTTCTGCTGCTTCAAAAATGTCTTTCGCATTTCGGGTATTGTTCGCTAATACATTTAATGCTACGCGGCCTTTATAAAAACGTTTTTGAATGTTTGTCATCTTAGTTTCCCCCTACAATTTCTCTCATTTTTTCTTCAATCACATGTATGTCATCGCCTTGAAGTGGACGGGGATCGATATCAAAGAACCCTTGTCTTACTCCGTAATCACGTGTGTAAATTGCGATTTCCCCTTCGCGTAACGCGGTTACAACATCTTTTGCAGTTTTATTTAATTCGTTCTCGTTAATATGAATACGCGCTCTAAAAATTGCTCTTCCAGCTTCATCTTGAACAATCGTTACATTTACACCGTTTAACTCTTTCAGCGGCATAAGTACTTGTAACAACTCTTTTTCTTGTTCACTCTTATCTTCTTTTACTCCGTACTCATCAAGCGCTTGAAGTAAACCGAAAGTCGTCTCTTTCCCAACTTTCATACTTCTTCCGATGCAATGTAATTGTACTTTTAGCCATTCAATATATTTTCGTTTCCCGCCGACAATACCAGAAGTAGGTCCTTCAATTGCCTTTGAACCGCTATAAATTGCAAGGTCTGAATACTTCACATACTTTTGAATATCTTCTTCAGCTGCCGCATCGACGATAAGTGGTACGTTATTTCGCTGCGCAACTTCCCATGCTTCTTCAACAGAAATCATATTTTTTTGTACTGCATGATGGGATTTTACATACAGAATCGCAGCTGTATTTTCGCCGATTGCATCTTCAATATGTTCCGCTTTTCCTTCATTTGCGTAACCGACTTCAACTAACTTACCTCCGCCTAAATAAATCATCGTTTCAACAGGAGCACCGTATTGAACGTTATGACCTTTTAACATAATCACTTCGTTTTTCAGGATTACCTCTTGATGAAGTCGTTCACTTTTACGACGATTTCCTTCTGTAACGATACCAGCGATAGAAAGCGCAATTCCACTCGATGCTGAGTTCACAACGACCGCTGCCTCTGAATCTAAAATTCTCGCAATATGGTCTCCCGTTTTATCTACTAAATCAGCAATTTCCACATAATTTTGTCCACCATGTTTCATCGCATCCATAACTGTATCTGTAGGAGCGGATACACCTAAAATACTCATTCTACCGCTCGCATTAATAACTCTTTTTAATCCATACTTAGCATTCAATGAATGACCCATTGATTACAACCCCTTTCGTATCAATTCTTCTTTCAGCAATGCGCTGATCCCCTTCTGAATCAATTAACGTAATCGGTTCATCTTTCACCGTAAATAAAGTTAAGTTTGCAATATCCCCTTCTTGAATACGGCCAAGCTCTGGTTTCTTCAGCCACTCTGCCGCATTTTTCGTCACCGCATCAATTACTTCTTCTAGCGGATAACCTAAGTAAAGGAATTTCGAAAGAACGTGAGCCATACTATACACTGGACCGTGTATACGGTTCTTCCGGTAAATATCTGTACTAATTGTATTAAAGGCAATACCGTGACGCTTCGCCGCTTCTGCTACTTTAAAAGAAAAACTAGCATTACCGTGACCAACATCTAAATGAACACCGCGTTTCACTGCATCTAATAACACAGATATCGGTTTTCCTTCTTCATCAAATAAATTATTTTCTTTCCCGTTTAAGTAATGTGTAATGACATCATCTTTTTCTAAAAGAGGTACAACTTCCTCTATACGTGGAGGCGCTGAACCGATATGTACCATAATCGGCAATGATGTTTCACGAGATAAAGAGCGCGCTACGTGCAGCGGTTCAATTCCGCTATCACAAATGACACTTTTACTCATTCTCGCTTTTAATCCAACGATTACATCTTTATACTTTTCTACTGCATCTATTACTTTCTCTTTATCTATCCATTCCATATTGGATAATTCATCAATTCGTTTCAAACCGATGCGAGAAATATTTAAAAAGGCAAATAAATTTGTTTTTGCCTGCTTTCTACTTTGTACTAAATCTGCGATACGATCAGCTCCGCAGCTTCCCGCATCAACAATTGTCGTTACCCCTTGCTTAACGCCAATTTCATCTACCTCATCGCCATACGGATCAAACTCTGGAAAAGCATGAACGTGCAAATCAATCCAGCCACTCGATACGTAAGTACCTGAGTAATCAAGAACCTTTCCACCCTCGCCAGCACCAGCTTTCGTCACCTGTGCGATTTTATTATTTTCAACTACAATGTCAATCTCTTCCCCGTTCACACGCTTCACATTACGTAGCACGAATCGTTCTGTCATTGTATTTCCACCCTTTTCTATAAGAAGCCATAAGAATACGCTTACATTAAAGTTTCATTTTTATATCTCTTTCACATATTTAGAGTATCACGAAAAAAAAGAAAAGTAAATATAACGTTATAATGTTTAATGGTAAATAAAAAAACAATCCACAAAATGTTGATAGTACAGGAAATTATATCAATGATTCGACAAGGAATATCGATTTACCGACAAAAAACGGCAATCTATTTCTTATATGCCAAAAGACTGACCCAAAACGGACCAGCCTTTTTCTCTATTCTTGAACCGTCACAATAACCCCGTCCATATTGTTCCCCGAAATTTCATATTGCTTATTTACTGGAACATTCACGTTCATACGATCTGAAACTTTATAATAAGAAACCGTATATTTCTTACCTTCAACCTCAGTTGAAACTTCTTTTTCCTCTTTTAAAAAGTCCAAATATTCCTCTAACGTAATCTTCTTTTTTTGCATAATTGCGCTATGTGGTAAGCCGACATAACGTATGTGCCACGGCTCATATTGAATGCCCGTAATATCACTTTTATTTTTCGGATAACGTAAAACAAATCCGTGCTTCCATACGTTCTCTTCAATCCATTTTCCTTCAGGAGCTTTCTCCATTTTCTTTTGAGTAGACCCAACGTCGAGTGATAACCCTAAATTATGTTCACTATATCCTGCTGGAAGTGCATAATCAGATCCCATTTCTTTATATAATTTACTTTGTTCTTGAAAATCTCGGTAACCGCTACTCATTAAGAAATGCTGTATTCCATCTTTCCCAGCTGCATCGACAACGTTCAAAAACTTTTTTACAACACCCTTTGATAAGCGAAGATTTCTATCAAATATTACATAGCCTCTTACTAATTCACTATTGTGATTTACATTTACAATATCGGACCTAACACTATCTTTTTTAACCGGATAATCTTTATTAACTAATAATAGATCACCTTTATAAATTTGTTCCTCTGTAACCTCTATCTTTTCAGTGTTCGCGGCTTTTACTTTGTAATCTTTTTCTGCAATTTTAACATCGATCTCCTTTTGAAATACTGGTGATATATAAAAGCCTACACATGCTGTACATACTATAAAAAGAGAAATAAATACCCACTTTTTCATTTCTAGTTCCTCCTTAACGTAACTTACGTATAGAATAGAAAAAACTATTAAAATAAAAAGTGGGGTAAAGTTTAAATTTTTATTAAATTGCTTTGCTCTCTTCTTTTGGTAATCTCACTTCAAATATCGTTCTAATTACGTTACTTTCAGCAGAGATTGTCCCATCATGCTGTTCGATAATATTTTTTGCGATAAATAGCCCAAGGCCTGTTCCGCCCTGTTGCTCTGACCTCGCCTTATCACCTGTATAAAACATATCAAATAAATATGGTAAATCTTCTTCTGGAATGCTATCGCCGTAATTAATAATTTGTACAACTACCTCTTCATGATCAATATATCCGTTCACATCAACAAACTTTCCATCGTATCCATAGCGAATCGCATTCGTTAAAAGATTTTCAAATACTCGAGCTAACAATTTCCCGTCACCGTTAATAGGTAAATGCGAATCCATATTCAATCTCGCTTCTAAACCTTTTTTTTCTAATAACGGATATAATTCTTCATCTAACTGTATAAGTAATTCACTTATATCAATTGGTCTTTTTTCAATTTGCAACATGCCATAATTCATTCTCGTTATTTCAAATAATTCATCAATTAAGATTTCAAGCCTTTCGGATTTCGTAAAAGCAATTGTGGAAAAATGTTTAATTTGTTCCTTCGTCAAATTCTCATCTTTAAGAATTAAATCTAAATACCCTAAAACAGATGTTAGCGGCGTTCTTAAATCATGAGCTAAGTTGACAATGAGCTGATCTTTACTACTTTCCGCAAAGTCTCCTCGTTCAACCGCTTCTTTTAATTTTTCACTTGCTACATTAATTTCGCGTGCGATATATCCAAACTCATCATTTGATGAAACACGAACTTGATTTGAAAAATCTCCGTTCGCAAGATGATGAATCCCGTTCGAAATCTCATCAAAATATTTTAAATACGGTCTAGTAAGGAAGAAGAAAAACATAATGGACAGAGGAATAAATACAATTAAAAAGAAATTAATGTCCCCAATTTGTCTTACCATTGAACGAAATTGGGCTAAAGGATCCTCATAACGAACTGCTAATTTATAATAGAGACGTAGCCCCTCATAAATTAAATACGTTACGCCACCAGCTAATATCATACTTAACGCAAATAGCATAATCATCTTCGAGCGAAAGCTTCTCATCGTTTTAGCCATTGAAAGTATAACCTACCCCCCACACTGTTTTTATTAACTTATCCTTTCTTTTATCTTCCCCAAGCTTTTTTCGCAAAGTACGGATATGTACCATAACTGTATTTCCACTTTCATAATACCCTTCAGCCCATACTTGCTGAAAAATATTTTCCACACTGTACACTTTCTTCGGATGACTTGCTAATACATATAAAATATCAAATTCTTTTGGTGTTAATTCAATCGGCTCTCCGTACACATTTACTGTTCTTCGCTCAGGATCAATAGCGACTCCGCCTATTTCTAAAGCAGATTTATTCTCCGCTACTTTCGGCTGATTTAACGTAAGAAATCTACGCAGTTGTGCATTTACACGTGCGACTAATTCAATCGGTGTGAAAGGCTTTGTCATATAATCATCTGCACCTAATACAAGACCTGTCACTTTATCAAAATCAGATGTTTTCGCACTTAAGAAAATGATTGGCATGTGGTGCTTGCCGCGAATCTGCCTCGTCACTTCATACCCATCCATTTTCGGCATCATAATATCTAAAACCACTAAGTCAATTGGCTGCGTTTGAATAATATGCATGGCTTCTTCTCCATCAGCTGCTTTAACGACGTGGTAACCCTCTTTTTCTAAATGTATCTCAATTAAATCAGCAATTTCCGCTTCATCATCAGCTATTAAAATTGAAATGCGCTTCATTTTAGTCCCCCTACTTTATTCTGTTTTCATACGCTCGATTTTAAACTAGTCTATCCAATTTGTACAATAAGAAAAGGCTACTCATAAGAGTAACCTTGATAAATGAAATTATATCGGCAATTTTCAAAATATATCAACTGTAATTTAAATTATATCAGCGATTTTTTAAATATATCGACTTACCGACAATTAACGACAAAATCATCCCGCTATTTGCAGGTAGTCAGTACTAATAAAAGCTCCCATTCATCGCTCAAAAATAATCCGCTGCTTTGTTATTTCTTCCAACCTGCCTCGATCTACTTCATACTCACGTTCAATACTTTGCGGCACCCTTACTTTTCCGCCTTCAAGCATCACTTCCGGTGAAATGATATCCTTCTCCCAATGTCTACTAGAAGCAGATATATCTCCAGGAATCGTAAAGTTTGGCAATGAAGCGAGTGCAACATTTTGAGCTCGTGAAATCCCCATTTCTACCATGCCACCGCACCAAACTGGTATGTTATGCTCCATACAATAATTATGGATTTGAACGGACTCTGTTAATCCGCCCACTCGCCCTGGTTTAATATTAACGACGCGGCAACTGCCAAGCGTAATCGCAACACGTGCGTCTTCTAAACTATGGATGCTTTCATCTAAACAAATCGGTGTTTCAATTTTCTTTTGCAGTTGTGCATGATCCAGAAAATCGTAATCCGCTAACGGCTGCTCAATCATCATAAGCTGGAATTCATCTAGTCGTTTCAACTTCTCCGTATCCGCTAATGTATAAGCTGAATTTGCATCAGCCATTAACGGGATATTCGGAAACTCTTTACGAATTTCTTTCAGTAATTCGTAATCATGTTCTGGCTTTATTTTCACTTTAAAGCGCTCGTATCCTTCTTTCGCGTACTTCTCGATTTGTTTTAACATAGTGGGAATTGTATTGATCCCAATCACAACGCCGACTTCAATTTCAGACCTATTTCCGCCAAGCAATATCGCTAACGACTGCTTTTGACGCTTCGCATATAAATCCCAAACAGCACCTTCAATTCCGGCCTTTGCCATTCGGTTTCTCTTTATATGTTTGAACAAAGACGGTACTTCATTCGGATGAGAGATTTCAGCTTTCAATAAATCTGGTAATAAAAAATCCTGAAGTACATGCAGCGCTGTCTTCACCGTTTCTTCCGTATACCACGGTTCAGAAAATGCAACGACTTCACCAAAACCAATGTATCCATCCGTATCTTCTAATTCAATGACGATACTTTCACGCTTTTCGTAAGTTCCGTAACTCGCGGCAAACGGGATAATGAGCGGCATTTCCGTTATATAAAGTGTCACTTTTTTTATTTCCACCTACATCTCCTCCACTAATTGTCTTAACTCTCGTCTTAACAATTTCTTCGAAGCATTTCGTGGTAATTCCTCTAAGAAACATGCTTTCTTCGGCACTTTATATTTCGCTAATTTCTCTTCGCAAAAACGAAGAATTTCTTCTTCTGTTACCTCTCCACTTTTTACAACAAAAGCAGCTGGTACTTGTCCCCAACTTTCGTCAGCCATACCGACAACACCCGCTTCTGCTACCGCCGGATGAGAGAGCAATACTTCTTCAATTTGAGCTGGATATATATTTTCTCCGCCAGAAATAATTAAATCACTGCGGCGATCTAATACGTATAAAAATCCTTCTTCATCTAAATAACCGAGGTCACCAGTATGAAGCCATCCATTTCTGATCGCCTCATGCGTCGCATCTTCACGGTTAAAGTAGCCACCTGTTACATTCGGTCCTTTTACTACAATTTCTCCTTCAGCACGGGGCGGCACAACTACGCCGTCTTTTTCAATACGAAGCTGACACTGAAATAGTGGTTTTCCGGCTGATCCTACTTTCGTTAACATGTAATCTGCTGTTAACGTACAAATTTGCGATGATGTTTCTGTCATACCGTACGTTTGATACACAGGAATTCCTTTTTCCACACATGTTTCTAATAACGGCTTCGGTGCTGGTCCTCCCCCAAGTAACATGCATCGTAAAGAAGATGGATATATCTCTTCTCCAAGTCGTTCTAACAAATCTGTTAGCATTTTAGAAACGACAGAAATAATCGTAACACCTCTCGTTTGAAGTGCTTTATGAATAAAATTAGCATCATATTTTGGAACGAGTAAAATGCGCATACCGTACATAATATTTTTCATTAAAAGAGATAACCCGCCAACGTGGAACATTGGCATACAAGCTAACCAACAATCATCATCACGAAGCCCTAAATTAAGCGAAGAACCGACTGCACTTGCCCAGTGGTTACCATATGTTAAAATAACGCCTTTCGGTTTCCCTGTCGTCCCTGACGTATAAATAATTGTCATCGCTTCTTCTAAAGAGAATTCTTCTTGTATAAATGCTTCCGCCTTCGGTCCTTGCATCACTTCAGCAAATGAACATACTGGAACATTTTCCGTCTCAAACTCTTGATCCGTCACTAAACAAACAACTTCCGCATCATCCATTTGCCAAAGTAGCTCTTCTCTTGAAAGACGCGTATTTAAAAGCACAGCTACCGCACCTATGTAAGATAGGGCGTGAATAACTGTAATCATCTCCATACCATTTTTCATCAGAACAGCCACCTTTTGCGCCCGCTTCACTCCTACATGCGTGAGGTGTTCACAAACAGATACTACTTTTTCATGCAGCTGCACGAAAGTAACCTTCTCCTCTTCAATTTCAATTGCAGTGCGATCAGGTGTTAAAAATGCACGTTGCATTAACCAATTCGGCATCGTCTCCATCACTCATTCTCCTTTCATGAAAGAAAGAGACCTGATATGACATCAAGTCTCTTAGTTGTTTTGTTTCCGGTGTGATCTTTTGGTTGCGTCTCACATTGTGTGCGAGCTGCTTCCGCTTTTCATCACATCCAGCTGCGCCTCCTAGCCCCTTCCGTCTAAGAACCTTCCGCACGAGAAAGTAAAAAACACTTTCTGTGCGAAAGAACCTTAGCCTACGGGGCTAAACAGTCGGCTCCGCTTTTAAAACATCCAGCTACAGCGGCTAGAATGTTCGGTGGCTTCACTTCTTCCTACGAGGCAAAAAGCGCCTCTTTGTCAGAAGCTCCATCCCCCTCACATTCTGAACGAGCTGCTTCCGCTTTTGGTTTCATCCAGCTACAGCGGCTAGAATGTTCGGTGGCTTCACTTCTTCCTACGAGGCAAAAAGCGCCTCTTTGTCAGAAGCTCCATCCCCCTCACATTCTAAGCGAGCCGCTTCCGCTTTTGGTTTGATCACGGGAAACGAGGGAATTGACCGAAGTCCGGAGTGCGTTTTTCTTTGAACGCGTCGCGGCCTTCTTTTGCTTCGTCAGTTGTGTAGTACAATAACGTTGCGTCTCCAGCTAGTTGTTGAATACCAGCTAAACCGTCTGTGTCTGCGTTGAATGCAGCTTTTAGGAAACGAAGTGCCATTGGGCTGTTTGCTAAAATTTCTTGTGACCATTGTACTGTTTCTGCTTCAAGTTCTTCTAATGGTACTACTGTGTTTACTAAGCCCATATCAAGTGCTTCTTGTGCACTATATTGACGGCATAGGTACCAAATTTCACGAGCTTTCTTATGGCCTACCATACGAGCTAAATAACCAGCTCCGTATCCACCGTCAAAGCTTCCTACTTTAGGACCTGTTTGTCCGAATACAGCGTTGTCTGCAGCGATTGTTAAGTCACATACGATATGAAGTACGTGTCCACCACCGATTGCATAACCTGCTACCATTGCGATAACCGGTTTAGGGATTGCGCGAATTAGACGTTGTAAGTCTAATACGTTTAAACGTGGGATTTGGTCGTCACCTACATAGCCACCATGACCGCGAACTTTTTGGTCGCCGCCAGAACAGAATGCACGTCCACCTTCACCTGTTAAAATGATAACGCCAACATTTGCATCATCACGAGCGTGTGCAAAAGCATTGATTAACTCCATTACCGTTTTAGGACGGAATGCATTATGTACTTCAGGGCGGTTAATCGAAATCTTTGCGATGCCATTGTATGTTGAATAAATAATATCTTCGTAATTGCCTTCTTTTACCCATTCAATAGTCATTACTATTACCTCCTTTTATATTTCTGATCTCCGCTATAAGTGCAACTTCCTTCTTGCTGAAAAAAGTATCACTGCATAGTTTTTAGAAATCCCTTTACTATTGTATCAAACTTTTCCGGTTGTTCCACATGAATTGCATGGCCAGCCCCATCAATTTTGACAAATTTCGCATGAGGGATGCATTTTTCGATGTTTTTTAATAGGCGAAAGAACTTTTCATCGCTTTCTCCATTCAGTAAAAGGACAGGTATTTTTAGGTTTTGCAATTCGTTCCACCATGAAGGCTGAGCCCCTGTTCCCATGCCGCGAAGACTATTTGCAAGTCCTTTTGGATTATTAGCAAGTCGTTCTTTTCGCACCGCTTCTTTTACGTTTTGCGCTAAACGTTTTTGCGTTTCAAATAGCGGAATATTTTCCCACATCGATACAAAACTTCGGATGCCTTCTTGCTCAATTTTATCAGCAAGTCGTTCATCTTTTTCCTTGCGTTCTTTTCGCTCCTTTGCACTCTCAAGTCCAGCTGTACAGTTTTCTAAAATAAGCGAACGCACATATTCTGGATATAAGCATGCCATCGTAATCGCAAGTCTACCACCCATTGAATAGCCAAGTATGTGCGCATTTTCAATATGAAGATGATCCAGTAGTTCTTTCATTTGCAGTGCCACATTTTGAATATCATAATGCGTCACATCTTCAGGACTTTCCGTTTTCCCGTGTCCAATAATGTCTACTAGAATGACTTGAAACTGCTCGCTCCAAGAAGGAATAAAGGAACCCCACGTTTCCATGCTTCCCGTAAAACCATGAAGAAGTAGAAGTGGTTCCCCGCTTCCGGCTACTTCATATTCATACGATACACCTTGCAATGTTACTTTCATTTTGATTCACCTTGCAAAGATGTAGTAATAACGTCCATTGTTTTTGCCCATAGTTCACGATGTAATTTCAAGTTTTCTTCGCGATTCGTACAAATTTCCACAACGTGTAATCCATTCGTTTTCGTTCCAGTTTGTACTTCTTCTCGGAAGTTTTCCCAACCATTTACACGGCTAAATGAACCACCATACATTTTGACAACATGTTCATAATCAAGCCCAATTGGTGTTCCAAATAATGATTCGAAATGTTCCTTTTTCTCGTATTGTGGTAAGAATGAGAAAATACCTCCACCATCATTATTTACAACAACAATCGTTATATTTAACTCATGTAGTTTCGCGGCTAATAGTCCGTTTAAATCGTGATAAAATGATAAATCACCGATTACTAATACGAACGGATCACAAATAATACTCGCTCCTAAAGCTGTTGAAATGATTCCATCAATACCATTTACACCGCGGTTCGCCATTACTTGAATGTTTTTATCCGATGTGAAGAAAAATGAATCTGTATCGCGAATTGGCATACTATTACTCGCAAATAACGTTGCCCCTTCTGGTAATACACGTACAATATCCGTAATTACTTTTCCTTCAAACGCCGTTTCATATGTTTCCATCTCACGAAGCGTTTCTCTCGTTTTCTCGTTTATATGTTTCCACATTCCGAACCAATCATTCTTTTTCATAACTGGCATTTTCTCTAGTAATGCTCTGCAAAATTCACTGTCACTAGCTTGTACAACTTCTGTCGCAACTAGAGCTGGATCTCTCCATTGTCCAGATTCATCGACAACGATATGAACAGCTTTCGTTTGTTTTTTGATGAACTGCGTTAATGCTTTAGAGACAGGCATTCCTCCGAAACGAATTAAAACATTCGGCTTCCACGTTTCTTTTAACAATTCATTTCGTAAAAATGTATCGTAACAATCTATAACCATCGTTTTATCATGATTACCACTACGGAGGTTAGAAAGTGGATCTGCTAAAATTGGATACCCTGTTTTCTCAGCTACTTTCATAACAACTTCTGTTATTTCTGGATGACTGCCGTCTCCACAAATAATAAGCCCCTTTTCCATATGTGAAAGGCGCCCTACAAGAGAATCTACATATTCACTCGGCATCGTCACGTTCCCTTGCTGAACTACTCCTGTATATTCACCACGCCCTTTATCCCATAAACTTTCTAATGAGAAATCCGGTATAAGCGGCTCGCGAACTGGAAAATTAAGGTGAACAGGTCCTTGCGGCGCTAGAAGTGCGCTTGCTATCGTACGCTGCGTTGTCATTCGAGCGTAATGATACATTGCTTCACTCGCTTCAGGAAGTGCCATCTCTGTAAATTGCTTCACAAAAGTACCGTATAAATTAAATTGATTCATCGCCTGTGGTGCACCCACATCTCTTAATTCATGCGGTCTATCCGCTGTTAATACGATAAGCGGCACTCGTGAATGAAACGCTTCACATACAGCTGGATAATAGTTCGCTGCTGCCGTCCCTGACGTACATAATAGCGCAACAGGACGTTTTTTTGCTTTCGCAATACCGAGCGCAAAAAATCCTGCTGATCTTTCGTCTACATGTAAATATGTTTTCATTCCTTCATGTTGTTCCATTAGTAAGGCAATCGGCGTTGACCGTGAGCCAGGACTAATGACAACATCACATACATTTAGACGCGTCAGTTCGTCCACGAACGCGCCTAAATAATATGATAATGCTTCTATATGATTGTTCATTTCATTAATTCCTCCAAAGCACCAAGCATCGGTCTAAACTTCAAACTTGTTTCTTCATATTCAAGCTGCGCTACTGAATCAATTACGATACCACAGCCGGCAAATAAGGATGCCTTCTCGCCATTTAATAATCCGCAGCGAAGTGCAACCGCAAATTCACCATTTCCTTCATCATCTATAAAGCCAATTGGTGCACCATATAATCCTCTATCTAAAAGCTCTACATCACGGATTAATTTCAACGCCTCATGACGAGGTGTACCACCAAGAGCTGGTGTTGGATGTAATTCTTCTACCATCGTTAAAAGGCTTGCATCACCTTTTGCTTCTACTGGCGTATATAAATGGATTAAATTTTTCGTCGTTAATAAGCCTGGGCTCTCCGGAATATTAACAGATTCGCAATGCTCACTTAGCACACCTCGAATCATGTTAACTACATAACCGTGTTCAGCCAAATTCTTTTCATCATGAAGAAGCGTCTCACCATTTTGTTTACTTTCTTCTATAGAATTGCCATGACCAATTGAACCAGCAAGGCACATCGATGTGAACTTCTCGCCTTCTTTTCGAATCAATCGTTCAGGTGTCGCCCCTAAGAAGCATGCTCCTTTATAATCAAAAGAAAATACGTAACAATCCGGTTGCCCAATGCGAAGCGCTTCTAAAACAAGAACGGAATCAATATGCTGATCCATCGTTAATTTTAGCTCCCTTGCTAATACAACCTTCTGCACGTTCCCTTGCTTCATTTCATCTTGCACTTTTCCAATCGCGTTCATCCAGCCACTCGGATCAACTTCTACTTTAGAAGTAACTGTTAATTTTGATCCTACTAGTGCACATTTACTCTCTTGTAAAATTCTCTCTTCTACAGAAATAATTTCGTTATAAAGAGTTTCTGCACAATCTTCAGCTGAAACGAACTGATTAATCGTTAACCACGCCTTTTCATTTTTTACAGTTAATAAAAATGCTGGTAGTGAAAATGTGGTATCATCAAATTCTTTCCAAAGATTCGTTTTTTCTTTTTCTTGGTCAAATGAAAATCCACCAAATAAAAGAGGACCTGTTCCAAATTCGTATCCTTCTCTTTGTACGAATGCTTTCTCTTTTACTTTATCCCACTCGTCACGAGCAGTTTGAAAGCGTTTGTGAGAAGAATTTGCTATAGTGAAAACAGAGCCAATTCCAGCAAATATTACATGCTGAGCTGGGTCTGCAAAATAACATCTATTTTCGAATGCGATCCTTTTTCCTGCTGCATAAAACAGAAGTGGATCCACCCAATCTATTTGTTTTACAAAACTAACTAATGTTTTTTCATCAGTCGCACGCTTAATAGCTGTAACAAGAACTTCTTGTAAGCCTTTTCGTTTCGTTTGAATCACAATTGTCTCCCCCCTATGGGCGAAAAATAGTCATAATTACGCTTGATTTTAAGATACACCTCAAAGGAAAGGCCTGTCAACGTTTAGCATTTCTGAGAAATTCACCTTCTCTTCCTAGAAAATAAACGTTGACACTAAATGATGCTTTTTCTACACTTAATTGTGTACAATATGTGACCAAGGAGGATTCAACATGGAAATGAACGTCGAAACGAATTCCTCTCCTACGGCGCCAAAGCCAAGTAAACAAACAGGCTGGCGAATTTGGTGGAGTTTATTACGTCCCCATACATTAACAGCAGCTTTCGTTCCTGTTTTCATCGGAACAGCTTTTGCAATGCAGGTCGGAGGTATAAATCAAATACATCTTCCTCTTTTCTTTATGATGCTTCTTGCTTGCCTTCTCATTCAAGCAGCAACGAACATGTTTAATGAATACTTTGATTATAAAAGAGGACTCGATCATGAAGGTTCAGTTGGAATCGGAGGTGCTATCGTCCGCGATGGCATTAAACCAAAAACCGTGCTTAACTTAGCATTCGGATTTTTAGGCATCGCAACGCTATTAGGTGTTTATATTTGTATGAACTCTAGCTGGTGGCTTGCTGCAATCGGTCTTGTTTGTATGGCCGTTGCTTACCTTTACACTGGTGGCCCCATTCCAATTGCGTACACACCATTTGGAGAGCTGACAGCAGGATTATTTATGGGTGTCATTATTATTGGTATTTCATTCTTTATCCAAACAGGGGCAGTAACATCAGAAGTGATTTTATTATCTATTCCAAGCGCCATTTTAATTGGTGCAATTTTACTATCTAACAATATTCGTGATTTAGATGGTGATAAAGAAAATGGTCGTAAAACGTTAGCGATTCTCGTTGGACGCGAAAGAGCCGTTGGTGTACTTGCTTCTATGTTTATCGTTGCCTACATTTGGACAATCGCTTTAATCATCGTTAACATCGTATCACCATGGATGCTTATCGTATTCTTAAGTGCACCGAAAGCATTTAAAGCGACGAAAGGCTTTATCGGCAAAAGTATTCCAATGGAAATGGTACCTGCGATGATTTCAACAGCAAAAACAAATACAATTTTCGGTTTCCTAATGGGAATCGGATTATTGCTTGGATACTTCCTATAGAAAGGAGCTGCTTATGCGGCTCCTTTTTTCATATACCGACTTCCCGGCTGAAATTCATCTCATAATTCCTACTCTCAACGCTCATACTATGTAAAGAAACTGAATTGTAGGAAGGTGGACGACTATGTTAACTCCACAACAAATAAATCAATTTAAATCGAGTTTAGAAAAACAACAGCAAGAAATTGAACAAACGATACAAACTCATGAAAATGAAGACCGTGCATCTGAACGTGATTCAGTAGGAGAATTATCTAGCTATGACAACCATCCAGGTGATATGGCAACAGAATTATACGAACGTGAGAAAGATTTCGGGCTCATCGAATTTTGGCATAAACAGCTAGAAGATACGAAACATGCCCTGCAAAAAATTGAAGCTGGAACGTACGGAATTTGCGAAGTGTCTGGTGAGGAAATTCCATTTGAAAGATTAGAAGCAATGCCAACTGCTACAACGTGTATTCAGCACACTACAAATAAATTAGATATGAAGGCGCGCCCAGTTGAGGAAGAAGTGCTAAATCCTTCTTTTCACAAGCACGACGAAGATCATTCTGTAGAGTACGATGCTGAAGATGCTTGGCAAGACGTCGCAAATTATGGAACATCAGAAACACCATCCGATTTAGAAAGACAGGATTCAAAAAACTATAATGGAATGTACGTAAATAGTGAAGAAAATGTTGGGTATGTAGAGGATTTCGAAAATTTTATTGGAACTGATATGTATGGAAAAAACCCGCAAGTTTTTGCAACAGAAGAACATGAAGAATATGAACAATTGCTTGATGACTTTGAAGAACGCACCTTTAAAGGTGAATTATCTTCAGATGAGTCTGGTTCTAAAGCATAAAAAAAGCATTCCGAAATTCGGAATGCTTTTTTTCGCTAGCTAATTAGTTTTTTGTAACGTTAGCTGCTTGTGGTCCGCGGTTTCCATCAACGATTTCGAAAGAAACTTCTTGACCTTCTTCTAAAGTTTTGAAGCCGTCGCCTTGAATAGCTGAGAAATGTACGAATACGTCTTCTCCGCCTTCAACTTCGATGAAGCCAAAACCTTTTTCGCCGTTAAACCATTTTACTTTACCTGTTTGCATGTCATGTACCTCCTAAATAAAAATGAAACTATGAATCCACATGAAAAGGTGGATATAAAGGACATGAATGTATAACAAGCTTACAGCCTTTAATACAACGTGCTTTATTTCCGTACCACATTATGTAGCTCAATAGTGTTTTCACTATATCATGCTATATCAAAAACGTCAAATGAGAACACTTTCAACTCATCACTTTTTTATAATTTTAATATAATAATGGATTCTTATTTCGCTTTTTTGTTTGAAAATTAACAAAACTACAGTTCTCTAATCCTTTTAATTTCTGTACAATATGATTATTACATACTATGAGGTGAAAAAAATGCAAGCACATGAAATCGAGTATAAATTATATGGCGACGACATGCAGTTCGTTGAAATTGAATTAGACCCAGAAGAGAGCGTTATCGCAGAAGCTGGTGCAATGATGATGATGGAAGATCATATCGAAATGGAAACAATCTTCGGTGATGGTTCTGGACCATCTAGTGGTCTATTCGGTAAATTAATGGGCGCAGGTAAACGTCTCGTTACAGGTGAAAGTATGTTTATGACTGTATTTACAAATACAGGTCATGGCAAACGACACGTATCATTCGCCGCTCCTTATCCTGGAAAAATTATTCCTGTTGATTTAACAGAATATCAAGGAAAAGTAGTCTGCCAAAAAGATGCATTTCTTTGTGCCGCAAAAGGTGTTTCTATCGGAATTGAGTTTACTAAAAAAATAGGAACTGGTTTCTTCGGTGGTGAAGGTTTCATCATGCAGAAACTTGAAGGTGATGGTCTAGCTTTCATGCATGCAGGCGGAACTGTATATAAGCGCGAATTAAAACCTGGCGAGAAACTTCGCATTGATACAGGTTGTCTCGTTGCAATGACAAAAGACGTTAACTATGATGTTGAATTCGTTGGAAAAGTAAAAACAGCTCTATTTGGCGGTGAAGGTTTATTCTTCGCAACATTAGAAGGTCCTGGAACAGTTTGGATTCAGTCCTTAACACTTAGCCGCTTAGCAGCACGCCTTACAAGCCCAGCAGCTCAAAACAGCGGTGAAGGCAGCGTTTTAGGCGGACTTGGTCGTTTATTAGATGGAAAAGAGTAATAAGTGCCCTTATAGGGCATTTTTTATTTAGGTGGACTATACAAACCATTTTGGATCATAAAGTATTTCATCGCTTCATTAAGCCACGCCTCTTCTTCTTCCGTATAAGGAGAAGGCATCATATTATTATATTGTTCTTCTACATTCTCTAATTTACCTAGAGAATACATTGTCTCTTCACCGACATACTTAAGAGTCGCTTTCATATGTTCATCAACCAATTTTTGCACTTCTGAATCCTCAATTTGTCTTCCAAATAACCTTTTCACTTCTTTTGCTAAACGCATAAATTCTTTATCAAGTGCTATGTCCTCTTCTTCCGGCTTATTATATAATCCATCAGCCACTTCTTTTGATACATATTCTTCAAGCCATAAACGTTGTTCGTTTTCTTTTTGGATACTATTAATTAAGCTCATTAATATGTTACTATCTACCTCTTCATCTTCCTCAAGGTATACCATTGTTCGTTCAATCGCCTTTATCGAAACTTCAAGTTGTTTTTTCTTTTCTTCAAAGGCTACTCTTTGATTTTGTAATGTTTCTTTTAAGCTTATATTCAAACTTTTCACATTGAGCATGACACGAATTTCTTCTAAACTATATCCTAATACTTTAAGACTCACTATTTTTTGGAGCGCTAATATATCTCTATCTTTATATACACGGTGTCCTGAACTTATATTTTTTTCAGGTTTAAGCAGGCCAAGTTCATCGTAATACTGTAGTGTTCGTATTGATATACCTGTTCTCTTTGAAAACTCACCAATTGAATAGCCTTCCTTTTTGCTCATCCTACACTCCTCCTAACAATATGTTTACAAAAATCATACTCCCTCACGTAACTGTAGGTTCAAGCCTTTTTTCAAAAAGAATGAATCAAGTCCCTCACTGCATATATTGAACTATACCTTTTCTTAAGGAGGGCTTTCTTGATGCGTACTCCTTTATCCTTTGATAAAGATACTGCCATATTGTTAGCATCTTGCTGCGATCTAACGTATGAACAATATAAACAAAATGGCATTTTCGAAATACCCGATGGGTTCCAATATGTACAAGGGTTTCAAGGAAAGGCCATTCAAAAGACAGAATGGTTCGGATTCATATTAGAATCTGAGGATACGATTATTGTAGCTTTTAGGGGCACACAAACAGATACAGATTGGATTATCGATTCACTCGTTAACCAAAAGCCATACCCATATGCTTTAAATAGTGGGAATGTTCATAATGGCTTTCTTTCAATTTATGAATCTTGCCGGGATTCCATTATGGATATGCTCGTGTCATTACCCGCCCATAAGAAACTTCTTGCAACAGGCCATAGCTTAGGCGGTGCACTCGCTACACTACACATACTAGATGCACGTATAAATACTGCCTTCGCACAGTACGGTCTTTATACCTTTGCCTCTCCAAAAGTTGGAGATATCGCCTTTCGAAATTATTATAAACTGCAAGTGGCTAGTAGCTTTCGTTTTGTCAATTTATTCGATGTCGTTCCTCTTCTCCCTCCAAGAAATGTCCATTTTAATGATAAAGACTGGGAATATGCACACGTCCATCACAACATGACATTTACGAAAAATACAAAATCCATTACGAATAATCATTCCATTACAACATACAAAACATGTCTGACCTCTCATTTTTAACCAGTAAACAATTGGAAATTTAATATTTGTATACTATAATAATCTATGAAATTACTTTCGGATGAGGGGACCTTACATGCTAAAATTTTTCTTTGCACTTTTTCTTATAATAATTTTTTCGTTTACGGGTTTCTTTACATTTTCATACTTTGCGACTGGAGAATATGGTGGAACAGGTATCATGTATACTGCCATCCCATTTCTTTCTTAAGCAAAAACGGAAAAACGAGCTTAATGAGATTAAGCTCGTTTTTTAGCAATTATATTCCTCTTTTAAAAGTGAATACACTTTAGCGTCCCTATACGTATTATTCATTTTTACACTTTGTCTCCATGAATAAAAGTCCCTTCAAAAGGGACTTTCACTTAATACTGTGTAACCGCATTACCAATACTCCAAATCTCATTACTATACTGTAAAATCGTTCGATCACTCGCAAAATGACCAGACTGTGCAATATTTAAAATCGACATTTCTAGCCACTTCGTTCGGTTTTCATACGCTCTACCAACAGCTTCTTGCCTTTCCGCATATGGACCAAAATCTCGCAAAACGAAGTATTCATCATTTTGAATTACAAGTGAATCATAAATCGCTTCAAATTCAGCTCCCGACTGTGCAAAGAAACCATTCGTTAACTGATCTACTACTTTTTTAATATGCATATTGTGGTGATAATAATCACTTGCACGATATCCACCATTTTGATAGTAATGAAGAACCTCTTCCGCTGTTAAGCCAAAAATGAAACAGTTATCATCACCGACCCGGTCTTTTATTTCAACATTAGCTCCGTCTAACGTTCCGAGTGTAATCGCACCATTCATCATAAATTTCATATTCCCTGTTCCTGATGCTTCTTTACTCGCAGTTGAAATTTGCTCACTCACATCCGCAGCTGGGAATATATCTTCCGCTAAAGACACTCGATAGTTTTCTAGAAAGATAACTTTCATATATTGGCTTACGTACGGATCATTATTTACTTTCCTTGCGAGTTCATTGATTAATTTAATAATTTTTTTCGCATAGTAATAGCCAGGTGATGCTTTCGCTCCAAAGATAAAAGTACGCGGATAAAATGTAAAACTAGCATCCTCTTTCAAACGGTTATACAAATATAAAATATGAAGAACGTTTAATAGTTGTCGTTTGTAAGCATGTAGTCTTTTTACTTGCACATCAAAAATAGAATTAGGATCAATTGTAATCCCCATTTTATTATGAATACGCTCCGCTAAAATCTCTTTACGCTCTTGTTTTACCTCTGCAAATTTTTCTTGGAAACTCGCATCGTGTTGAACTGTTTGCAGCGCTTGAAGCTTAATCGGTTCTTTCTTCCACTCTGTTCCAATCGCCTCTGAAATCAGGTTTGTCAGCTGCGGATTCGCCTTCATTAACCAACGTCTATGAGCGATTCCATTCGTTTTATTATTAAACTTATCTGGATAAAACTCATAAAACAATCGCATTTCACGTTGCTTTAAAATTTCCGTATGAATTTTTGCTACACCATTTACGCTATGGCTACCGACAATTGCTAAATGAGCCATTTTCACAAGATCATGCGCAATAATCGCCATCTCTTCAATACGATGCCATTCATATGGATAACGTTCCCAAAGTTCATGACAGAAACGTTCATTAATCTCTTCAATAATCATATAAATTCTCGGTAATAACGGTTTAAAAATGTGAATTGGCCACTTCTCAAGCGCTTCTGATAACGTCGTATGATTCGTATAAGAAATCGTTTGCGATGTTATGTGCCAAGCTTCTTCCCATGCTAGTTTTTCTTCATCTAATAAAATACGCATTAGTTCTGGAATCGCCAAAACTGGATGTGTATCATTAATATGAATCGCGATTTTCTCATGTAATTGACGAAGGTCACCATATCTTTCTCTATGCATACGAACGATATTTTGCAAACTTGCTGATACGAGGAAATACTGTTGCTTCAAACGAAGTATTTTCCCCTCATCATGCGTATCATCTGGATATAAAAACTCCGATACAGCCTCTGTTTCACGCTTATATTTCAAAATATCTTTGCAATTTTGCGGGAAAGGAACTGGTTCAGCATTCCAAAGTCTGAGTGTATTTACAGTACTCGTCTCATAACCTACTACTGGAACGTCATATGGTACTGCCATAATCACTTCTGCATTCGTATGCCTGAACTCTAAACGCCCATCAATGTATAGCGGTTCAACATTGCCGAAATAGCTTACTTCTACAGCTTGATCATGCCTTCTTACTTCCCATACGTTTTCATGAAGAAGCCACTGCTCTGGAAATTCAACTTGATAACCATCAACAATTTTTTGATCAAATAAGCCGTGTTTGTAACGAATTCCACAGCCATGACCTGGTAAGTTTAAAGATGCAAGTGAATCAAGGAAACAGGCTGCTAATCGTCCAAGTCCACCATTTCCAAGACCTGCATCTGCTTCCACCTCTTCTAATTGTTGCAAAGAAATCCCAAGCTCAGAAAGTCCTTGCTCACATACATCCCTGATGCCTAAATTTAATATGTTACTTCCAAGCAAACGCCCAAGTAAAAACTCAATGGATAAGTAATACATTTGCTTTTGCTCTCCAGACCGATAACTTTCGTTCGTTGCAATCCATTGACTATTCATATACTCACGTACCATGTACCCAAGCGTATTGTATTGATCACGAGTTGTAGAGTCTTTAAAACTTTTACCATACATCGTCTCTAACTTTTCTAGAAAAGCTGATTTGAAACTTTCAACATGAGTAAACATTTCTTCACCACCTACATGTTATTCCATGAGACTTTTATACAATTTCTTATAGGCAAGAGCTGATTTCTCCCAGCTATAATCTTCAGTCATCGCTTGTTTTACAAGCTGCTCCCATACCGGTTTATCATGATAAAATTCAATCGCACGAAGAACCGTGTGCAACATGTCATGCGCATTAAAGTTCGTGAAACTGAAACCATTTCCTTCTCCAGTTTCTTCGTCATAAGATTGTACAGTATCATTTAATCCGCCTGTCTCTCTTACAATCGGAATTGTACCGTACGCTAATGCGATAAGTTGTCCAAGTCCACACGGTTCAAATAGTGATGGCATTAAGAATAAATCACTTCCCGCATACACTTGGTGGGCTAGTTCTTCATTAAATCCGATATACACTTTTACCTTCTCAGGGTACTCGTATGCCATCCACTCAAAGAATTGTTCATATTCAGAATCACCTGATCCTAAAATAATACATTGCACATCTTCCTCCATTATTTCGCGGAATACAGTACGTACTAAATCAAGACCTTTTTGCTTCGTTAATCTCGTTACCATCGAAATAATTGGTGTATCTTCTTTTTCTGGCAAACCAAAATAACGCTGCAAGGCGCGTTTATTTTCATTCTTTTCCTCTAATGACTCTGCATCATACTGAGCAGTAATATACGAATCTGTTTCTGGATTATATACGCTCGTATCAATTCCATTTACGATGCCGCTAAGCTTACCATTATTTTTTCGTAACAACCCATCTAACTTCTCACCGAAAAACTCATATTGAATTTCCTCTTTGTATGTCGGGCTAACTGCTGTAATTTGATCAGAAGCGATAATTCCGCCCTTCATAAAGTTCACATTTCCATAAAACTCTAGCTGCTCACTATGAAAATATTCATCACCAAGTTCTAACAAGTCGTATATCACTTCAGGAGGAAATACACCTTGGAACTGCAAATTATGAATCGTATACACCGTTTTAATATGCTCATATAATGGATTATCTTGATACTTTTCACGCAGTAAGAAATTCACCATAGCTGTATGCCAATCGTGGCTATGAAGAACATCCACTTCGAAATCAAGATGCGGAATACACTCTAAAACTGCTTTCGAAAAATAAGAAAAACGCTCTCCGTCATCATAATGACCATATAGAGAATCTCTCTTAAAATAATATTCATTATCTATTAAGTAATACGTAATCCCGTCTTGCTCACCTTTTAAAATTCCGCAATATTGATTTCTCCACCCAAGCGGGACGTTAATTACTTTATGTAACGTACATCCATCCCTTAATTTTTGCGGAATAAGACTATAATTTGGAAGTATAATGCGAACGTCCACGCCTAATTTTTTTAGCTCTTTTGGGAGCGCACCTGCTACATCAGCTAATCCTCCCGATTTAACAAATGGTACACATTCTGATACTGCAAATAAAATATTCACTTGTTGTCCCACTGCACGAAAAGCTTATACGACTTCCCTTGCAGCTTCCTCCCTTCGAGTTTTCATTTGAATGAATGCTTTAATCAGTGGAGGAAAAACCCCCACTGATTCTTTTAAGAATAACTATTAATCGTACTGTTTTGAATGCTTCCTTTTTCTACAACATATGGCTCATCGGCGTTTCCTTTTAGTACAACACCGTCACCAATTTTCACGTCTTTATCAATAATAACACCGTCTATTATGCAATTATCTCCAATTTGGCTCTTTTGCATAATAATACTATTACGAACAATTGAACCTTTTCCAATTTTAACAGAACGGGAGACAACACTATTTTCTACTTCACCCTCAATAATACTGCCGTTTGCAATCATCGTATTTTTCACTACTGCACCCTTCATATAACGAGTTGGTGGCTCATCTTTTACTTTCGTAAAGATTGGTGCTTCTTTCTTAAATAATTGCTTCCAAATAGAAGGCTGCAAAATTTCTAGGCTATGTTTATAGTAACTTTCAATAGAATCAATAATAGCTACATATCCTGTATGTTCGTACGTAGTAATATGCAGTGATTTCCCGCTCTTTTCTCTCACTACATCAAATAAACTGTATTGCTCCACATCTTTATATGTCTCAAATAAGTCTAGCAATAATTGTTTCTTTAACACATATGTTTGAAGCGAAACCCCTTCATGACAAACTTCAGTAATATCTGCAGACGTGTGTATATGTCGCTCTAACACCGCTTGAAAGTTTAACGCTGTTACAAGATGGCTATTCGTAATAACAACATATTCTTCTCTGCTTCTTAGAAAATAATCAATATGTCTTCTAAAATGTGCAAAAGATCCAAATTCGTCATGATCACATTGGCAGTTCGGTGGGAATAAAAACAGTCCATCACGCTTTCTATCTAAATCCCACTGTTTTCCTGAACCGACATGATCCATTAAAGAACGATTTTTATGACTTGTAAAAACCGCCACGCTATGAATATTAGAATTCACCATATTTGAAAGCATGAAATCAATGAGGCGATAACGGCCTCCAAACGGTAACGCCGCTAATGAACGATGCCCTGTTACTTTCTTTAAGGAAGGAAAACTTCCCGTTGCATTAATAATTCCTAACATTTTTTCTCCCATTCATTTCATCCCCCTTTTCTATTTTCCTTCAGCAATTAGTACTACATCATCAACATTTTTTTCTGGACGAATTATTGTCCCATCTTCAATAACCATTTCCGATCCAACGATCGCTCTTTCAATCACAACGTTTTTACCAATCTTTGCCCCCGGCATAACGACAGAATCGATTACCATACTACCTTCTTCCACCGTCACTCCTTGGAATAAAACAGAATGCTTCACGTCCCCTTCAATGACGCACCCTTCATTAATAAGTGACTCTTCTACTTTTGCCTGTTGTGCAATATATTGAGGCGGCTCGTTTGGATTTACAGAATAAATGCGCCAATTACGATCGTTCAAGTTCAACGATGTTTCATCGCGAAGTAAATCCATATTCGCTTCCCATAAGCTTTTCACCGTTCCAACATCTTTCCAATATCCTTCAAACGGATACGCCATCAGCTTCTTCCCTTCATCTAATAAAAGCGGAAGTACATCTTTTCCGAAGTCATTACTAGATTCAGGGTTTCTTGCATCCATCTCTAAATATTCTTTTAAAATAGCCCAGTTAAAAATATAAATTCCCATTGATGCAAGATTACTTCTTGGAAATTGCGGTTTCTCCTCAAATTCAACAACTTCCATCTCTTCATTTGTATTCATGATGCCAAAGCGACTTGCTTCATCCCACGGCACTTCAATAACAGAAATCGAAACATCCGCTTCTTTCTCAATATGGTAATCTAGCATTTTGCTGTAATCCATTTTATAAATATGATCGCCTGATAAAATAAGGACATATTCTGGTTCATACTGACTTAAATAGTTTAAGTTTTGATAAATAGCACTTGCCGTACCTGTATACCACTTCACACCTGAAGACTCCGCATAAGGAGGTAACACAGTGACTCCACCGTTTACACGATCAAGATCCCAAGCATTTCCGATTCCAATATAATTATGAAGTTCTAACGGTTGATATTGTGTTAAAATCCCCACCGTTTCAATACCGGAGTTTGCACAGTTACTTAACGTAAAATCAATAATGCGATATTTACCACCAAATGGAACAGCTGGCTTGGCTAAATTTTTTGTTAATGCACTTAAACGACTACCTTTTCCCCCTGCTAGTAACATTGCTACGCACTTTTGTTTTTGAGCCATCTTGTTTTTTGCTCCCCTTTCTCGTCTTCACTGGTCGTAATATGGATACGCCAAATGGTGGAATTGTAATTTCTACATGTGCCGCTTGATTATGATATGGCTCTAGAATCGTCTTGAGACGTTTCTTATTAACTTGCCCCGATCCGCCATATTGCGCCGAGTCACTGTTTAAAATTTCGTTATAGTACTCGAAATCTGGTACACCTACTTTATAGTTTTCATATGTAGCTTTCGTAAAATTACATACGACAACTAACGCATCTTCCTGCTTATCCCCTTGGCGGATAAACGAGAAAATACTTTGCTCATTATTATTAGCATCAATCCACTGAAATCCTTCAGGCGAGTGATCTAACTGCCAAAGTGGTTTTGAGCGCTTATACAATGCTATGAGCTCTTTAAAGTAATCATGCATATTACGATGCATTTCAAAATCATGTAAATTCCAATCTAAATCTTCAAGGTCTTTCCACTCATCAAATTGCCCGAATTCTCCACCCATAAAGAGTAATTTCTTACCTGGATGAGTAAAGAAATATCCATATAATAAACGAAGCTGAGCAAACTTATCCCAGTAATCTCCCGGCATTTTATTTAATAACGACTTTTTCCCATGAACGACTTCATCATGAGAAAGCGGCAATATGAAGTTTTCAGAGTGAGCATATATTAAAGAGAATGTCATTTTCTCATGAATGTATTTCCGGTACCCTGGCGCACATTCCATATATTTCAGCACATCATTCATCCAACCCATATTCCATTTATAATTGAATCCAAGTCCACCCTCGTATGTTGGAGCTGTTACAAGTGGCCAAGCTGTTGAATCTTCCGCTGTCATAAGAAACTCTTCATCTTCTGCAAACACGGCTTCATTTAACTCTCGTAAGAAAGAAACAGCATGTTCATTGCTTTGCTCTTTTCCTTCTTTATTCCAGTACAGCATATTCGCAACTGCATCTACCCTGAAACCATCAATATGGAAATACTTCATCCAAAATAACGCATTTGAAATTAAGAAATTACGTACTTCTCTCTTCCCTAAATCAAAATTAACAGTTCCCCATACAAGGTTTTCTTGTACGTCTCTATCTTTATATTCATAAGTCGGTGTCCCATCAAACAAATATAAACCGTGAGCATCTTTACAAAAATGCCCCGGTACCCAATCTAAAATGACACCGATTCCATATTTATGACATTCATCGACAAAATACATCAAATCATGTGGCGTGCCGAATCTACTTGTCGCTGCATAATATCCTGTTCCCTGATATCCCCAAGAACGATCATATGGATGCTCAACAAGCGGCATAATTTCAATATGTGTAAATTGATGTTCCACCACATACGGAATGAGCTCCTCGGCCATTTCTCTGTAAGAATACAGAGCGCCATCTTCTTTCTTTTTCCAAGAACCGAAATGTAATTCATAAACTGTCATCGCTTCTTTATAAATCGATTTTTTCTTTCTCTTACGAATCCAGTTTTTATCATTCCATTCATATCCCTCTATATCAAAAACTACAGATGCCGTATTTGGTCTTACTTCTGCATATACTGCGTAAGGATCTGCTTTTAAAATAACGTCACCATCCATCGTTTCAATCGCATACTTATATATCTCATTCTCTTCAATATGCGGTACAAACAAGGACCAAATCCCCTCTTCTGTCACTTGTAGCATCTTATGTTGCTCATAATCCCATTCATTAAAATCTCCAACAACACTCATTGCTTTCGCATGAGGAGCCCATACTGTGAATCGTACACCTCGCATCCCATCTTCCGTCACAATATGTGCGCCAAAGATGTTATAACTGTCATAGTACTTTTCTGTATGAAACTCATCTCGTTTCACTTCTTCACAATTTATTACATCCAATATGTTCACCTCACTAAGATGACAGAATTTTTTTACTCTTTATCATTTCTGCGAAAAACTGAGATATCCTTGTTATTTTTTAAAAAATATTCGTTTTTTTCTTAAATTTCACTTAAAATATTCACATTTTCCGTGTAAATTATCGAATTTTGACGAATATTCATTGCGAACGCTTTATTCCCCTTACTATTTCTCACCTTTCATTGTTGCTCAATATTTATTTTATTGGTTTTTCTCTGTATTTCACGCTCTTTCCACGTAAAATACAAACAAAATAATCTTTCATAAAAAAATGTTTCTCAACATTTTTTTTCACAAAATTTATTGAAATGTAAAATTCATAAGCATATACTTGTTCCCAATAACGAACAGCATGCTTCGCAACTATAATTCATACTGAAATACTATGTTTACTTATTTCATACTCGTTGCGAATGTTTGCTATAAAAATCAAACTAGGGGGCTTTCTTATGTCATTGAAACAAAAAGTAGGAATGGGAGTTGTCACTGCATCACTAGGCTTATCACTTACATTTGGCGGTGTATTCGCCTATTTCAGCGACTCCGAAACATCGGGTAATTCATTTCAAGCCGTCTAACTACAAAACTAGGTACTGAAAAAGATGGTAAGCTGCTTGGCCAGTATTATTACGCACGACCTGATGAAAACCTTGCCGGTGATGTAAATGGAGATAAAGTCATTGATATTAAAGATGCTGAAATTATCGCTAGCAACTATGGTAAAAAAGGAGTATCTGTAAAAGACGTCGATCTTAACAAAGATGGTATTGTCGACGAAAAAGATATTCGTTTCGTTGAAAAGAACTTCTTGAAAAAAGGGCCAGATGCAGCTAAATCACAAACGCCTGTTGAAAAATCAAAAAGCGGTACACTTGCAGATATTTTAAAGAAATTAGGATTAACACCGAAAAAATAACACATAAAAGCACTCTATTCGAAAATAGAGTGCTTTTTTCTATAAATGACCCTTATCCAGCAAAAGGGGTATATTGGGGATATACAAGGGAAACCGGAAAAGGAATTTATATTAGATTATATAAAAACTCAGAGGTAGGAAGCAGTTTCCCGCCTCTGAATTATTAGCAGTTATTATAGTACTGGTGCCATTGTTTCTTTTAATACTTTTACAGAATGAGCGAACTTCACTTTTTCTTCTTCGTTTAATTCAAGTTCTACGATTTCACGTACACCTTCGCGGTTAATAACAGCTGGAACACCTACGTAAGCATCTTTCTCACCATATTGACCTTCAAGGTATGCAGATACAGTTAATACGCTGTTCTCGTTGCTTAAGATCGCTTTAGTTACACGAAGTAGTGACATACCGATTCCGTAGTAAGTTGCGCCTTTACGTTCAATAATGTGGTAAGCTGCATCGCGTACATTTTCAAAGATTTTATCTAAATCTTCTTGGTTATACTGTTCGTTGTTCGCTAAGATTGTTTCTAGTTTTTGTACACCTACAGTAGCGTGGCTCCATACTGGAAGTTCAGTGTCACCGTGCTCACCAACGATGTAAGCATGAACGTTACGTGGATCTACATCTAAGTAGTCACCTAACATGTAACGGAAACGAGCAGAGTCTAAAGTAGTACCAGAACCGATTACGCGCTCTTTCGGTAAACCAGATTCTTTCCAAGTTACGTAAGTTAAAATATCAACTGGGTTAGTTGCAATTAAGAAGATTCCATCGAATCCGCTATCCATAATACCGCGAACGATTTGTTTAAAGATCTTTGTATTTTTCTCAACTAAGTCTAAACGAGTTTCGCCTGGCTTTTGTGGTAATCCAGCAGTGATAACTACTAAATCTGCATCTTTACAATCTGCATAGCTACCGCTCCAAACTTTTGTTGGTGCTGGAGAGAATGGTACCGCATGGCTTAAGTCCATTGCTTCTCCTTCTGCTTTTGCTTCATTAACATCTACTAGTACGAATTCTTCAGCTACACCTTGGTTGATCATTGAGTAAGCGTAACTACAACCTACAGCTCCTGTTCCTACTAATACTACACGATTGATACCTTTTTTCATGGTAATTTCCCCTTCCAATTGTTTACATCTATTTTTTATTATTGTTTAAGTAATTAATTAAAATACTAATTTAATGTTGTTTAACTTCTTTACATTCATATTGTAGCACGGATTATTGTGAATTCCTTCACAAATTATGACCTATTTGTGAACTTTTTCACATAGAGTGTAAAGTTGATGGAATAGGTGTGGAATCCATACCAAATTAGGTGTTTTCTTTAGATTGTGAATAAAAATGTATGATTCGATTACTCACTGTAACTAAATTTACTTTCTATCCTAATATTCACAAAAAATGTAATCACATTATAAGATTAAACTGACTGATCACATCATACCCTAACAAGATGGACGTCAATTAGCTTATATAGAATACTGTGAAATAAATGAATTAGCCTATACTTTATCACCTCCCTTTTAACCATTACTATATATTAAAAAATATCCGTTAAAATTACGCATTCTTTTCTAGTAATAAACCATCCAATATAAGTGATAGGCTATGCAAAGCTTTAGACAACTGCATCTCTGCATCTTCAGAATTCGCAATCCAACAAGCAAGGTCCACTAGTCCGCCATTTATGAATCTTGCTAAAGCTTCACAGTCCGTCTTTTCAATAATAGAGTCCTTCATTAATTGTTGAAGTATCTCCGCCATCGTCGTTAAACATTGCGACTGTGATGATTGATAATAACTATTTCCTAATACTGCCGGTGCATCTCGAAGTACGATTCGCTGAATTTCTGGATTAAGTGCCATTGTTAAATAAGCTCGACAGCGCCCAACAAATCCTTCCCAATTTCCTTCCGCCTCATCTGATACTTTCCGTAATTTATTATCCATTTCCATATCAATTTCTTTTACAACTGCTTCTAGCAATCCTTTTTTATCGCCAAAATGATGATAAATTGCACCACGCGTTAAACCGACAGATGCAGTAAAATCATCCATAGATGTGTTTACATATCCAACTGTACCGAAAGCCTCTCTTGCTGCACTCAGCAATTTAGCGCGTGTTTCAATGATCATTTCTGCTCTTGTTTTTTTAACCATCTTTTCCTCCAACTTCTATTCATTCTCTTTATTCAAAATGAATCCCATTATAGTATCGTTCTCTATATAAAAGAATAACTCCTTTTAACGTTAGCTCTCCATCCAGAGATAAAACATTTCAATTGACATACGCACCGTATGTTAATATGATATTGGCATACGGTGCGTATGTCAATTTTTTCTAGCTTACAAGATAATATAACTTCTTACTTATACCCTAAATTGACTCACTGTCCCTTTTTATAGAAGGTATTAACGACACAGAGGAGGAGTTACAAGAATGAAGAATGTATGTGTAAACGCCAAATACTTTGGTGATTATTATGTTTAATTCCTACCGTGAGATTTTCAGTGCTTCTGGTACAAAAGGATTCTCATTAGCAGGCTTTATAGCTCGGATGCCCATATCAATGATGGGGATTGGTATTGTTACAATGTTATCTCAGTTACGTGGTGACTATTGGCTTGCCGGAGCCGTTGCAGCCACCTTCACATTATCATCAGCTTTACTAGCTCCTCATATTTCTCTTATGGCTGATCAATTAGGGCAATCTCGTATACTTCTTCCGACTACAGGTATCAGTGTTTTCTTTACGATTCTCTTACTTCTATGTACGAAATATGAGGCTCCTTATTGGACGCTATTTCTATCCGCCTTATGTGCGGGTTGTATGCCAAACATGTCGGCCATGGTACGTGCACGTTGGACTAAACTATACCGTGGATCTCATAAATTGCATACAGCATTTTCCTTCGAATCGGTCGTCGATGAACATTGCTTCATCATTGGTCCTGTATTATCCGTCAGTTTAAGTGTTATGTTCTTCCCAGAAGCAGGACCACTTTTATCATGTGTTTTTCTTACAATCGGGGTATGCCTATTTACCATGCAAAAAAGCACAGAACCACATGTACGTCCCCACGACATTACAAACAAAGGAACAGTATTTAAAATTGGTACATTACGAGTGCTTGTATTCACACTCATCGCTATAGGTACTATATTTGGCACAATAGATGTAGTTAGTGTGGCTTTTGCTGAGCATCAAGGAAACACAGTAGCTGCTAGCTTTGTGCTTTCCGTCTATGCAATCGGTTCATGCCTGGCAGGTCTTATTTTCGGCACTCTTAAACTCAGTACTCCACCATATAATCAATTTTTAATAGCAGTCACACTATCAATGGTAACAATGCTGCCACTAGTTTTCGTAAACACTATTGCTTGGCTAGTAGTTATTGTTTTCTTTGCAGGCTTATCTGTTGCCCCTACTATGATTATTACTATGGGACTGGTGGAAAAAATCGTACCTGAATCAAAAATAACCGAAGGAATGACCTGGGCAATTACAGGACTTGGTATTGGAGTCTCTCTAGGATCAGCGGTAGCTGGTTTAGTTATTGATACTTTTGGAGCTCGCGCAGGATTTAGTGTGGCTATTATTGCAGGAGGCCTTGCCTTAACTATTGCACTTTTAGGATACAAAACTCTCCACTCCGCATATAGTCATGCTGTTATGAAACCGGATGGGCATTCAGCGGAGAGTTAAAACATATTCAAAAAATGGGATTACCTCTTCTTATGTATAAAAAGAGGTAATCCCATTTAAATTAATATAACTTTTTTGTATCGTATCTTGAACGATATCCTCTGCTTCTGCTGGTGTTACTCCAATTTTAAGCAAATATCTATAAATACTTTTTGATGTTTCTATAATGACCTTTTCATACTCCATCGCTCTCTCCTTTCTATTAGTTAGACGGTTCAAATAGAAAAAAGTATACAAAAATCTATAAAAAAAAGCAGACTATCAAAAGTCCACTTTTATACAACAAAAAAGAGATAGCAGATTATGCTATCTCTTTTAGTATGACCCGTACGGGATTCGAACCCGTGTTACCGCCGTGAAAGGGCGGTGTCTTAACCACTTGACCAACGGGCCAAAATCTGGCAGAGAAGAAGGGATTCGAACCCTCGCACCGCGTTCGCGATCTACTCCCTTAGCAGGGGAGCCCCTTGAGCCACTTGGGTACTTCTCTATAATATGGCTCCGCAGGTAGGACTCGAACCTACGACCGATCGGTTAACAGCCGATAGCTCTACCACTGAGCTACTGCGGAATAATTATGGTGGGCCTAAATGGACTCGAACCATCGACCTCACGCTTATCAGGCGTGCGCTCTAACCAGCTGAGCTATAGGCCCATAAAAAGCGGGTGAAGAGAATCGAACTCTCGACCAGAGCTTGGAAGGCTCTTGTTTTACCACTAAACTACACCCGCATTAAATTAAAAATGGTGAGCCATGAAGGATTCGAACCTTCGACCCTCTGATTAAAAGTCAGATGCTCTACCAACTGAGCTAATGGCTCATTTTGAAAGTGGTGCCGGCTAGAGGACTTGAACCCCCAACCTACTGATTACAAGTCAGTTGCTCTACCAATTGAGCTAAGCCGGCTTGCGATTTCAAAATGGTGGCTCGGGACGGAATCGAACCGCCGACACGAGGATTTTCAGTCCTCTGCTCTACCGACTGAGCTACCGAGCCTTTATGTAAAAAAATGGCGGTCCCGACCGGGGTCGAACCGGCGATCTCCTGCGTGACAGGCAGGCATGTTAACCACTACACCACGGGACCATTTGGTTGCGGGGACAGGATTTGAACCTGCGACCTTCGGGTTATGAGCCCGACGAGCTACCGTACTGCTCCACCCCGCGATGATATAATATTTAATTTAGAAAAAATGGAGGAGGTAGAGGGATTCGAACCCCCGCGCGACTCTCGCCGCCTGTCGGTTTTCAAGACCGATCCCTTCAGCCGAACTTGGGTATACCTCCGAGATATGAACTTTGAGTGGTGGACCTTGTAGGACTCGAACCTACGACCGGACGGTTATGAGCCGTCTGCTCTAACCAGCTGAGCTAAAGGTCCTTTATGGTAGCGGCGGAGGGGATCGAACCCCCGACCTCACGGGTATGAACCGTACGCTCTAGCCAGCTGAGCTACACCGCCATAAGTTATATTCAAATAAGTGGAGCCTAGCGGGATCGAACCGCTGACCTCCTGCGTGCAAGGCAGGCGCTCTCCCAGCTGAGCTAAGGCCCCATATTTTGAAAATATCGGGAAGACAGGATTTGAACCTGCGACCCCCTGGTCCCAAACCAGGTGCTCTACCAAGCTGAGCCACTTCCCGTTAATAAAAAACGCGCCCGAGAGGAGTCG
>NZ_NADV01000141.1:0-377 GCF_003264175.1 Bacillus sp. SRB_331
GAAATTAACACACAATAACTCGTCTGTACCTAAGCACAGCTTCGCGGACATTTCGCAATCCTACGGACTCCGTGTCGTCTTGAATTTGATCAGGTACCTCGTCGCATATGTCGGAATTTGAACAATTCAGAACCAATGGGTTTACCCATGGTGGAGCGGTATTCCGTGTTCCAGGTGATGCCAGCAGCGTGCAGAACAATTGCTTGTTCGATTCAGTTCTTGCCTCCGGTCTGGTGCCAGAGTGCAGCCCTTCTGAATTCCGAGCAATTGTGATAAAACGCCATTTAACAGGTCAGCCAGGTCGCGAGACTGCCAACAAACTCTATCCGCTGTTCGCTCTTGGAACAGAAACAATCGACGATTATCAAAAAACGATG
>NZ_NADV01000142.1:0-447 GCF_003264175.1 Bacillus sp. SRB_331
GAACTAAGTCTGGTCCTATCAACCCAGCTTCACCAACTTCAAACCATCCAATAAGAGATCTGCATCTCCTCCCATAAAGAGCTTCATAAGGAGCCATCTGGATGCTAGAGTGATAACTATTGTTGTAAGAAAACTCAATGAGAGGTAGGTGATCATCCCAATTACCTTTGAAATCGATAACACAAGCCCTCAACATATCCTCTAAGGTCTGAATAGTGCGCTCTGCTTGCCCATCAGTCTGAAGATGAAAGGCAGTACTTAAGTTCACCTTCGAACCCAAGCCCTTCTGAAAAGATTTCTAGAACTGTGCAGTAAACTGTGCACCTCTATCTGAAATAATGGAGACTGGGACTCCATGAAGTCTCACTATCTCTTGAATATACAACTTGGCATAATCTTCTGCTGAATGGGTAGTCTTTACCGGTAGAAAATGGGCTGACTTTGTAA
>NZ_NADV01000143.1:0-448 GCF_003264175.1 Bacillus sp. SRB_331
GAAAGCCCAACCGCTCTTCTCCTCCAGAACGCGCGCCGGCGCCATCCCGGCCTGGTGCCGTCCACAGCCGCCGCAGCCCCCTACCGACGCCCTACCACCTGACCCTACCACAGGCAATGCGCCGCAACCCAGTGTACCTACCACGGTCGATCGACTCCGTGGCGCCGTTAACGATGCCGGTCGCGGCGCGCGCCCTGACGATGACGAACACGCCGATGCACGCAGCGCCCCGGGAACACATCCCCTGGCGCCGCACAAGGTACCACCAGACAGGTGATCGTCGTGGCTACACGACGATCCCGGTTTCGTGACTGGCAGACGTCTGCGGACGTCGCTAACGTGGCAGAACATCCAAATCCGTGAATAGGCCGCTAATGGCTCAGTTTATGCAATTTGAACGCTGGAATTAGCGTTGATAATCATAATACAGAACATAAGCTCCTAAAAA
>NZ_NADV01000144.1:0-251 GCF_003264175.1 Bacillus sp. SRB_331
GAAAAGGGGTTCCGTCCCACACATTCCCACCCTTCGAACGCGGTCGTCAGTGTGCGAGGGGTCTCGTTTGCTCAAGTTCAACAAGACCTTACGCCGCAAGAGCTATATCTGATTCGGCAAGCCGGCCCAGCGTTGGGTTTGCCGCAATTGCGGAAGATGATGCATCGTTTTTTTGAAAATAGAGAATACTCTAGTCAGCTCCTTCATCGCGTGGTGGCCGAAGCGAAAAGAGAGATTTATGGAAATGACCC
>NZ_NADV01000145.1:0-267 GCF_003264175.1 Bacillus sp. SRB_331
CTCGCCCCTAGTTTCCTTAGTCTCCGCTCCAGTTCCCGCTCCTCGCCCTAGTCCCCGTCTTTCGCCCCTAGTTTCCGCCCTTGTCTCCAGTTTCCGTCCGTGTTCTTCCTCCCCCGACTTGGTTCATAACAGTTTAACCAAACCTCATGGTATCTACTCGAAACCATTCCCCCTCGCCCAGCCAACGATCCGAATCAGGTACTGACATGGTCACAACTTTGGCCCGCATACAGGCCCAGATATCAGAATTACAAGGGCGAATCCCCA
>NZ_NADV01000146.1:0-903 GCF_003264175.1 Bacillus sp. SRB_331
CCACCGGTCCCACCAAACAGCGATGCGCCCGCGCCTGACGACGGTGACCGCATCCCTGCCACAGACGACCCCGCTCCAGAGGACTGTGACCGCATTCTTTCATCACACCTCGAATCCTCATCCCTGAGTACACCCAGCGAAAGTTCGAGTTCATCTTGTCACCAATCAAATGCAAGCGAATCCGATGAGCCAGCTGTAGCTCAACCTGATATCCAGAATGCTCGAGGAGCAAGAACACGCCGTGCTCCGGGGGAATGGTGGAAGGCACCTGCAGCCATGCTGGTGCAACAGCGAAACAATCACACTCTGCGAGCCACTCAGGTCACGATCCCGAAGTCGATCAGCGAAGCATTGGATTCAGAGAACGAGTTTTGCAAGGAATGGGCAGCAGCCACAAAAGCGGAATTTGACAGCTTACAACACAACAAAACCTGGGAACTTGTCAGACTTCCTAGCGGACGCAACGCTATTCAAAACAAATGGGTATTCAAGGTCAAATCAGACGAGAAGGGACTCGTAAACAAATTCAAGGCTAGACTAGTTGTTAAAGGCTACTCACAGCGACCAGGAATCGACTTCGACGAGACATTCTCTCCAGTGGCGCATCTCGCCTCTGTCCGATTGGTATTTGCACTTGCTGCATCATTGAAACTGAAATTGAGACAGCTAGACGTCGTCGGAGCATTCTTGCAAGCAGAACTTCACGAAGAAATATACATGGTTCAACCCAAAGGCTATATTTCTCATGATCCAAGCCTGGTGTGCCGCCTGAAGAAAAGTCTCTACGGTCTGAAGCAGGCTGGACTTGTCTGGAACAATACCATCAATCTATTCATCACCAAAGACCTCGGTTTCAAACGACTCAGTTCTGATGCTTGCGTCTACATTATGCGGTCAAAAGAA
>NZ_NADV01000146.1:968-1570 GCF_003264175.1 Bacillus sp. SRB_331
GAAGGAATCGTTGCACAACTATCAAATCGCTTTCCAATTACGGACCTAGGTGAACCGAAACGGCTACTAGGAATGAGGGTTTCAAGCAGCAACGACGGTATCCTACTTGACCAGGAGACGTATATTTTGGAACAATTGTCAAAATTCCAGATGATGGACTGTAAGCCAGTTGACACTCCAGAACAACCAGGATTCTACTTGAACAAGGACATGTGTGCAACGAGTGCCGAACAAATGCAAGATATGCAAGGAACACCCTACCGTGAACTAGTTGGAGCTCTGAATTGGATTGCCACGTGCACAAGACCCGATATCTCACATGCAGTCTCCTCGCTATGCCGATTTTTGGACAACCCAGGGCAACAACACTGGACTTCTGCGAAACGTGTCCTAAAATATCTCAAGGGGAGCTCTAACTGCGGACTATTCTTTCAAGCCAAGCAACCTCCGCACTTAATCGCCTTCTCGGACAGTGACTGGGCCGGAGACAAAGATTCCAGAAGATCCACGAGCGGCTATACTCTGATGATGTCTGGATCAGCCATTGCCTGGCGAAGTGCATTGCAGAAGATCGTCGCATGTTCGTCAACAGAAGCCGAGTA
>NZ_NADV01000147.1:0-455 GCF_003264175.1 Bacillus sp. SRB_331
CATCACTCACAATTTCTTCTGTTACCGTACCACAAACAGTCCCAGAAGCCCTGAACGGACCTGAAGCTGGCCATTGGTATGATGCTATGCAGGTTGAATACAAGCAGATGCTCGAATTTGACACATGGACGTTGCAAGAACTACCTCCAGACCGTAAAGCAATCGCCTGCAAATGAGTCTTCAATACCAAGCCTAATCTGACCGGAGATGGTGGTATTCGAAAGTTCAAAGCCCGTTTGGTGATCAAAGGCTTCTCCCAACGTGCTGGTATCGATTACAGTGAAACTTTCTCTCCCGTCGCACATTCGGAATCATTTCGTATCGTCATGGCACTAACCGCCGATCAAGGCTTGTTTCTTCGTCAAATCGACATCGTGGGCGCATTCCTTAACGGTAACATTGACGGCGATATTTACACGAAACAGCCTGATGGTTTCATCGAGCCTGGTCAAGGA
>NZ_NADV01000016.1:0-343 GCF_003264175.1 Bacillus sp. SRB_331
ATCTAGTTTTCAAAGAACATACCATTTGCTATATAAAATAGCTTTTTGGTGGAGCCTAGCGGGATCGAACCGCTGACCTCCTGCGTGCAAGGCAGGCGCTCTCCCAGCTGAGCTAAGGCCCCGTAAAATGTATGGTGGGCCTAAATGGACTCGAACCATCGACCTCACGCTTATCAGGCGTGCGCTCTAACCAGCTGAGCTATAGGCCCATACAAATTGCGGAATTTATTTATATTATATTCCTATTTAAGAGTCAATACTTATATTGAACTCTCAAAACTAAACGAAAACGAAACACGGAAACTTATATTGATGAACAGTGTTCATCAATTCTCCATAGAAA
>NZ_NADV01000148.1:0-631 GCF_003264175.1 Bacillus sp. SRB_331
GCCAGCCCATCTTCCAGCGTCTCCAATTTTGCCATGATGGCGTCCAGGGATTGCGAGACTGTCCTCGATTCTTGTTGGCGCTCCTCACGTTCGCTTTCTAGTGACTTCAGACGGTCTGCAAAAATGACCAGATCAGAGACTAGATTTGACAAGTATTTGGTATTATAGTCAGTATAGCTCCTAATTGCTTGGACCATGGCCACCAACTTCGCAGGATCGGACAGCGACTCGTCGTCATCTGAGGCGGCGTCGTCACCCGCGCTGGGGTTTGGGTCAACCTCCGGAACCTGGACCGGAACCTGGGTCACGGTTGGTGACCGGGTTTGCGATTTCTCGCCTTGGTCGACGTCGTGCCTCGCCGCGATTATGGCATCGATGGCCTTTTTATTGCCCGCCGTTCTTGCCAGTTGTAGAGATTGCCGCTCCCCTAGCTTCTTTCGGCAGGGCACACCCATCGGGGCTGCCGTACAACGAAGAACGATCTCGTATGCCGTCTTCTGGGGCTGCAGACTCCCCGTCCCTCCACATTTCGGGCATCTGATCCCGCTTTTATATTTGTTCAACGTCTCCCTCACCGCCTGCATGCTGGCTGGGTTGGGATCTTCTTGGATCTGCATGGCTCGCCGGCGCT
>NZ_NADV01000149.1:0-254 GCF_003264175.1 Bacillus sp. SRB_331
AAATCCAAACCCGGTGACTACCGCCCGATAGCCTTATTGACTTCTTTGGCAAAGTTGGTTGAAAGTATCATTGAACATCGACTACGCCAGCAATCAGAGAAACACATTCCGAAGAATCAATCGGGCTGCAGACCAGCTCACAGCACCTCACATGCGTTGCTTAGACTTCTACACAATTCAGCCATTGCTGCCGCATCAAAAAATCGATTTGCTGTGCTGCTAAATGTCAGGAATGTTAATACAAACGATGTTAA
>NZ_NADV01000149.1:370-722 GCF_003264175.1 Bacillus sp. SRB_331
TTTTCGAAATGTGCAATCATCACAGTTTGAGCAGAATAATGGAATTCCACAAGGGTCCAGTATTAGTGTTCTACTGTGGATATTGTATATCTATGATGCACCTTTAAATATGAACAATAGCAACGTATATGTTGACGACACTACACAATGGGAACAGGGCACTTCTAAGAAAGAGGTCGCTGATAAACTACGAGAAAGCAGCAGCGAACTGTATAACTGGTGCAAGGCCAACAAAATCAAATAACAATGGATGAAGACATTTCTCCTGTTTAATAGACACGCAGACTCAGACAAAATAGTAGTTGATGCAAATCACAAAATCCATACTGCGACAACAATGAAATACCTTGGG
>NZ_NADV01000150.1:0-301 GCF_003264175.1 Bacillus sp. SRB_331
GGTGTCAAACTGTTTCGCTCTTCAAAATTGTTGCCTAAGATCATTTCAAGAGATTGCATCACTTAGTCAACCGGACCAACGGGGCAAATTCTAGGTGTCATCACACATGGTTCACGGTAAGCTCATCACACAAGGCATTGACACCAATATCAAACAAGACTCCACACTTTCGCTAGTGTGCAATGTTCATCACAAGAGACTCAATTAGATAATCGGCTAGTCACAACGAGATGCAAAAAGTTCACATATTGTCTATGCAACTTCATTTGGCCTCATCATACCCGCACATTCATTTTTGTTC
>NZ_NADV01000151.1:0-324 GCF_003264175.1 Bacillus sp. SRB_331
GAAGCATAATCCAAGACATTCCGGCATCAGCCGTGGCTTGTGCGTATCAAATGGGCGACATCAGCGTCGGCCAACGGCAGGCGGCATCAGCCAAGGCCTGCACGCATCGGACGTGGCATGTGCACATCTGGCAAATGACGTCGGCCAACGGCATGCAGAATCAGCCAATGCCTTCACGCATCAGCCGTGGCGTGTGCGCATCGGCTGGGCGCCACCGGCCAAGGCCTGCTCCCATCGGCCAACGATAGGCGACATCGGCCAAGGCCTGCACGCATCAATCGTGGCGTGTGCGCATCGGCTGGATGACATCGGTCGTGGCCTGCG
>NZ_NADV01000152.1:0-391 GCF_003264175.1 Bacillus sp. SRB_331
AGACCTTTTTGTCAGCGACCACAACGGACCTTTCTCTACCACATCTTACGGTGGATTCAGCTATTTTGTTACTTACATGGATCACTGCACAAGACACTGTTTCGTCACACCTCTTCGAAAGATGTCTGACCAATTCGAAGCCCTGAAAGATTTTGTTTCACTGTTTTCGACACAATTCGATTGTCCAAAGAGTCCCAGAATGGGCTGAATTCAAAAGGAATCCATCATCGAACTATCGTTGCAGGTGACTCCGAGTCCAACGGTCTGGCTGAACGTCTTAACCGCACTTTAACCGATATTGCAATGAGCCTTCTCGCCCATGCTCGTCTTCCAAAAGAATGCTTCTCGTGGGCTATTTCAGCTGCTGCACATATTTATAATCGTCGCCCAC
>NZ_NADV01000153.1:0-427 GCF_003264175.1 Bacillus sp. SRB_331
GAGTCTTGATGGTGGGCTGCTAGTCTTGCGTAATTACCCTTAATGTTTTAAAGTGTCATTCGAGGACGAATGTTCCCAAGTGGGGGATATTGTAACACCCCTCAAAATGAAGTAGGATAAACTAGAGCCTCACATCGGTCCTATCCATTAATAACTTGTTAAAATAATGAAGAATAGCCTTTTTAGTCAGTTTTAAAGAGTTTGGAAGTCAAACGTCAAGGGACGACCAAGACGTTCGGAAACTAGTCTTTTACGTGTTGGTGTGTTCTAGTATGTTGTTCATGTTTTTATGGGTTGTTTGGAGTCTAAAATCAGTAGAGGTGACCCTAGTGTCTTTATAAATATTTTTAGGGTCAAAACGTTCGGGTACGACTCCCCGGCACCACCCTCCAAGCCATTCAGAAACTAGTCTTTTACGTGTTGGTGT
>NZ_NADV01000017.1:0-44441 GCF_003264175.1 Bacillus sp. SRB_331
TTAAGCTATTTTCGCACCAAAACCCTAGAAGGGGTTCTGTTGCAAAGTTTGAAAAAAGCATAAACAGGTTGGTAAATGAGGAACAAGGTTTAGGAAGTAGCTAGTAATTGTTGAAGTTCATTGTACGTTGAAAAGGCGGAGTCTCTTTGCAAACATCGCCTTTGTTTATATAGGGCATGAATGGTCTCGATACCTTTTATAGTACGTGAAGCATGACGGAAATTTTGGAATCCAGAAGATTTGACAAAGCGCCGTTTTACATGTCGATGATCCTGTTCAATCAGTTTATTGAGATGCTTGATGGTACAATGTTTCGTACGCGCATAAAAGCCGTTCTTTTTCAGTTTTTTGAACGCACAAAGCAAGGCTGGAGCCTTGTCTGTAGTAAGAACCGTTGGTTCTCCAAAAGCTTTGACAAGTCGCTTCATGAACATACAAGCTGCTTGATGATCACGTGTTTTTCGAAGTTGGAAATCAAGCGGATGTCCATCGCTATCAATGGCACGATATAGATAGCACCACTCACTTTCCATTAAGCGCTAGACCAATAGTAAAAGCAGGATTAATATGATTTCCACTAATCCCACCGAAGATAACAGCGGAATCCCAACTGCAAATCCCCAACCGGTAGCTATCACCATCCAACCTGTTTTGTGGCCTTTTGCTCACCTTAGGTGAACATTTGCAACAACACCATTTCCTAATATTACAAGTAAAGCAGTGGCAAATACTTCTGCGATGTATGCTGTCATATTCTCTCCTTTCTAGATATGGAAATTTTATGTTAGATGTAGCTTGCTTAAAATATAAGGAAGTATTTATAGGTTTTTTATTGCTCTCCGATGAAAATATCTTTCCTCTTAGTGCAAAGATATGAAATACTTAGGAAAATGAATGTCAGTAGGATTGGTGATACTTATTTAGTTCAATTTCTAAGTACTTATTGACATAATCCAATGTAAATAACTACATTTTCAGTTGTATTATTTCTTAATTCAAGATTTTTTTTAAAGTTGAGATACAATACCTGATGGTGCTTTATTATTTGGATTTGATTGTCAATTATAGCTATTATTCCCCCGCAAATAGTATGAATACATATATTTTCATTTAAATATTCGTTTATAAGGACATCACCAGATGGACTTATAAATAAAAATGTTGAATATATATTTCCTATTTGATTAATTACCGTTTTACTCACTTCGTCATTTATCCCAATCGGTGTTATATTTTTTAGCATCATTGATAACTCTCCTTTTATGTTTATAAATTAAAGAAGAAATTTTATAAAAATAAGTTAAATTGGATTTTATAAATTTTTTTAATAGATACATAATTTGGCTAATTACAAAAGCATTTCAAGTCATTGCTATAATTCATTGTATGTTGAAAAAACGCAGTTTGATTACAAACTGCGTTTTTGTTATAGATTATTTGGATTTCTTTGAAGGAACATGCAGTATATGACAAAGATTTTTGAATTCCTTCTAAATTGGCAAAACATTGCTTTACACATCTATGCTCTTGCTCCATGACATTATTCAAATGCTCTCATTAAATTTTTCATAAAAACATATGTAACCTGATAACCTCAATTTTTAAGAAGTTGAAAATCCAATGTGTACTTTCTACCAATTACAAAATAGATTTACGAATATTCCAATTAAATTTTTATTTAAATCTTATCTAATTTCCAAAACGACTGTAAATTTATATTTTTCTTCTTCTTCCAAAGTTTTATGAACACTAATAATAACCTTACATTCACTTAATAATAATTGATTTTATTTCAGGTGCAACTAACCCACTAATTCTCCACTTTAACATTAGTATGTTTATGGCGCATTTTAAAATATATTGGGAGACCTAAACCAGTTAACCCTATTCCACATAATGCTAGTAATGGTTGTGTAAATAATGTATTTAACACAATAAATGCCCCACCAAATAAAGAGATTATTGGTATAACTGGATATAATGGTACTTTATAAGGACGTATAAGCTCTGGCTCTCTCTTACGTAAAATGAAAACAGCTAAAAATGTCATTGTATAGAATATCCATATAACAAACACTAACATATCTGTTAAAGTATTAAACCCACCAACAAGCATCATAATTACAGAAATTAATAAGATAAATATGCCAGAATTATAAGGAATTCTGCTTTTATTAGATAATGTAGCAAACCATTTACTAAAAGGCAGTTTATTCTCTAAGGCCATTGCATAGGGAATTCGCATTCCAGTCATAATATATCCATTAATTGTTCCAAACACAGAAATTAAGATACCGATACTAACTAATTTACCACCCATTGTACCAAAGAGAATTGTTGCTATTTCAGATGCTGGTGTATCAGTACCTGCGAGCGCAGTTGCAGACATGACCAGTAGAAATGCAATGTTAATTAGTAAATATACAATCATAACAATTGTTAAACCTAAAATAATAGCTTTAGGTAAATCTTTTTTAGGATTTTTCATTTCTCCAGCAATATTCCCAACATGTATCCATCCATCATATGCAAACATTGTTGCTAATAAAGCAGAACCAAGTGCAGAAATAAAAGACTTATCGGATCCAGCTTCAATTGGGAATAATTGAAACGTTACATCGCCTTGATGTAGTAACCCGAAAATAATAAGAAGTCCTAAAGGGAGTAATTTGCATATGGTAGAAGCCATCTGAATTCCACCAGCAGCTTTTGCACCTAAAAAGTTCATTAAGGTTACAAAAGTTGCAGTAATAATAGCAATTCCAACTATAAGCATTTGATTTTCATTAGGATTTAGTCCAAACAGGTTAACAGTTTGAGTCCCAAAAATAATAGCAAGCGCTGCAATATTTGCTGGAAAGTAAATGACTGTTTGTGCCCAACCTAATAGAAATGCTGTTAGATTTCCATAAGTACGTTTTAAATAGGCCATCATGCCACCTGTTTCTGGGATAGCTGCTGATAATTCAGCAGCAGTTAATCCAGCACATATAGTTAAAATTCCACCTATTATCCATGCAAGCAATCCTAAGCTTGCCGTGCCAGTTGCACCATATACAGCAGTTGGTTTGAAGAAAACACCAGCTCCTATAACAGTACCAATTACAGTAGTTAAAGCAGCAAAGAAACCGATGTCTTTTTTTAGTTGTTGTGACAAAGTGATCACTCCTCTTTTATAAGAATAGATACACTCTCTAATGAATTTAAATTTTTGTTTAAATATTCTTCCCTATTTGTTTATAAAATATTTTTGCTAGTGAAATTTTGAACTTTATTATAGAAAATTAAATAACATAGCAAAATGAACAATTGTAGATAATTTTGTGAAACATTTCACATGTTTATCTGCAATTATATCTTTAATAAAACATTCAGATAAGAACATCTATATCCAACATAAATTTATATAATTTCCAGCTTGTAGTGTATAACCAAAATTTCTTTAAATTCAGAAGAGATGCTATTCGTGACAAAGTCTAGCATACAAAAAAATAGGATTCAATCATTATTTTGCAATAGGTTTTTTTAACCTATAAATTAAAGATATTTTGTGAACTATTTCACAATCAATTGACATAACAATTTGAATGTTGCTATCGTATAGTGGCAATCAGGCGATAAAAAATACCATATATCGCACAATAAATATATTGTGTTTAATATTACTCACTCGTAATCGCTGGTATTGTTTGAGAAATAAACTCGTTTTGAAAGGACGTGTTAGTAATGAAAATTGGAATAGTAAAAGAGATAAAAAAAGGAGAAGCTCGTGTAGGGATGACTCCTGAAAATGTTAGAAAGTTAGTTAAAGAAGGTCATCAAGTTTTAGTGCAGAAAGATGCTGGTTTAGGTTCTGGATATACAAATGATGAATATACAAATGCAGGTGCAAGTTTAGTAACGCAAGAAGAAGCTTGGGATGTTGATATGGTAGTAAAAGTAAAAGAACCATTACCTGCAGAATATCATTACTTTAAAAAAGACCTTATTGTATGGGGGTTTTTACATCTAGCAGCTTCTAAAGAATGTGTGGAAGCAATGAGACAAGCAGGAACTACTGCAATTGCTGGAGAGACAATTAGTGAAGATGGTGTTTTAGCACTATTAAAACCAATGAGTGCGATTGCTGGTCGTCGCGCAGTCTTTATGGGAGCTTATTATCTAGAAAAACAACATCAAGGAGAAGGAATTTTATTATCAGGAATTGAGGGAATTCCTGCTGGAAATGTTGTCATTTTAGGTGGAGGAAATGCAGCTATTAATGCATGTGATATGGCAATTGGAATTGGTTGTCATGTAACAATTTTAGAACTAAACAACACACAAATTGCTTATTTAAAAGAAAAATATGCGAATGATTCTGTGCAAGTTATTGAATCTAATACTGAAAACTTAGAAAAACATATAAAAGAGGCAGACGTATTTATTTCGACTATCTTAATACCAGGAGCTAGACCACCGAAAATTGTAAAAGAATATATGGTTCAATCTATGAAACCTGGTAGTGTTATTGTTGATATTGCAATTGATCAGGGTGGAACAGTTGAAACAGTTGATCACTATACAACACATGATAACCCTGTATTTATTAAGCATGATGTAATTCATTATGCTGTACCAAATATGCCTGGTGCTACCCCACGTACTTCGACCATGGCTTTAGCAAATGGTAATATTGAATACTTATTAGCAATTGCTAAAGATGGATTAGAGAATGCAATTATCAACAAACCAGCTTTGGCATCTGGTATAAACATTTATAAAGGTACGATTACCTATGAAAATTTAGGATCAACATTAGAGTTAGATTATAAACCATTGAAAGAAGTGTTAATATGATTAACAAAGCTTTACCACTTAACATTGGTGATATAAAAAAAGCTCAACAAATTCTTTTTGGAAAAGCTCGTAAGACTCCGCTTGTTAAATCTTTCTATTTGACAAGTAAAACCGGTGGAGAAATATATTTAAAGTTGGAAAATATGCAGTTAACTGGATCATTTAAATTTCGTGGTGCATTTAATAAAATTTCAAATCTAACAGACGAAGAAAAAACAAACGGTGTAATTGCTTGTTCAGCTGGGAATCATGCACAAGGTGTTGCATTATCTTCTCATTTGCTTGGAATTAAAAGTAAAATTGTTATGCCAACTTCTGCACCACAAGCTAAAGTTGACGCTACTAAAGGATATGGTTCTGAAGTTATTTTACATGGAGACACTTTTGATGATGCTAAGGCTAAATGTGAAGAAATAATACAGCAAACAGGTGAAACATATTTACATCCATATGACGATGTAGAGGTAATGGCGGGTCAAGGAACAATTGGTTTAGATATTCTTGATGATATGTGGGATGTTGATACTGTAATTGTACCTATTGGTGGTGGTGGTATAATTTCAGGAATTGCAGTTGCACTGAAATCCTTTAATCCGTCAATTAATATTATTGGTATTCAAGCTGCTAATGTCCATGGAATGAAAGCTTCTTATGATGTTGGAAAAATTGTATCACACTATGAAGCACCTACAATAGCAGATGGATGTGCGGTTAAAATACCAGGAAATTTAACCTTTGAAATTGTAAAAGAATTAGTAGATGATATTGTAACGGTATCAGAAGATGAACTAGAGGTAGCCATGAAAGATTTACTACAACGTGGCAAAGCTGTTGTAGAAGGGGCAGGCGCATTAGCTACAGCTGCACTTCTTGCAGGAAAAGTTGATCAATATATAAAAGGTAAAAAGGTAGTAGCAGTTATTTCAGGTGGAAATGTAGACTTAAAACGCATTTCCAGTGTATGCGAGCATTTCTTTGTTGCAAATGAAGTGAAATAAAGGTTTAGATAACCTATAACATAGATTGATTTTATGAAAGAAGAGCTAGGAAGGATATCTTAGCTCTTCTTTCATAAAAGGAGGCATGTATTTTGGCCAACTTATTACGAAAAAAATCTGTTTCGAAATTGTTGGGAGAAAGCCAAAGTAAGACTTTGACAAAAACACTAGGGGCATTTGACCTAACAATGCTAGGAATTGGTGCGATAATTGGTACAGGAGTTCTAGTATTAACTGGATTAGTGGCAGCAAGAGATGCTGGTCCAGCAGTTATTTTTTCATTTATGATTGCAGCAATTGTTTGTGGATTTGCAGCTTTATGTTATGCAGAGGTTGCATCTACACTTCCTGTTTCAGGTAGTGTGTACACATATTCATATGTAACGATTGGTGAGTTTGTAGCTCATTTAATGGGATGGACATTATTGTCAGTATACGTTGTAACGACTGCCGCAGTAGCTGGCGGATGGACTGGTTACTTCCACAACTTAGTAAGTGGATTGGGACTTGAAATTCCAAAAGCGCTGTTAACGATTCCGTCGCAAGGTGGTATGGTGAATTTACCAGCAGTTTTCGTTACGTTAGTTATAACTTGGTTATTATCACGAGGTACGAAAGAAAGTAAGCGTGTGAATAATATAATGGTATTAATTAAAATTGGTATTGTTGTTTTATTCATTGCTGTTGGTGTATTCTACGTGAAACCAGAAAACTGGATACCATTTGCACCGTACGGTTTAAGTGGAGTTTTCACGGGGGGAGCAGCGGTATTCTTTGCTTTCTTAGGTTTTGATGCATTAGCAACTTCAGCAGAAGAAGTAAAAAATCCGCAACGTGATTTACCGATTGGTATTATTGCTTCGTTAGTTATTTGTACAATCATTTATGTTGTAGTTTGTCTTGTTATGACTGGTATGGTTTCTTATAAAGAATTAGATGTACCAGAAGCAATGGCTTATGTATTAGAAGTTGCTGGACAAGATAAAGTAGCAGGAGTAATTGCATTTGGAGCTGTAATTGGTATTATGGCTGTAATATTTGCCTATATCTATGCAGCAACACGTGTATTCTTTGCGATGAGTCGTGACGGATTATTGCCAGGATATTTTGCGGAAATTAACCAAAAGACAGAAGCGCCGACATTTACAACTTGGTTAACAGGAATTGGTAGTGCTTTAATTGCTGGCTTTATCGATTTAAAAGAATTATCAAATTTAGCAAATATTGGAGCGTTATTAACATTTGCTATGGTTGGTGTATCAGTCATCATTCTTCGTAAAACACATCCGAAATTACAACGTGGATTTATGGTACCACTTGTACCAACTTTACCGATTATTTCAATTGTGTGTTGTTTATTCTTAATGCTAAATTTACCGTTAACAACATGGGTATACTTTGGTATTTGGTTAGCAATTGGAGTAGCTGTATACTTTGTTTATTCGAAAAAACATAGTCACCTAACAAAAGAAGAAACCTCATAGTGGGGTGTGTGTAGCAATGGAACCAAAACTTACGTTAAGTATTAACGGACATTCATTTTACGGGCTATTTCATATGTTAGTGAACATGAAATACCCATTTTGTGTATTGTGATGTCCGCTAATGATACTTATCGGACATTATCAGTGGAATATGTTCTTGATCTTTTTACAAAATCGAATTTTTCTGTTTCAGAAGAATGAAAAAGTATCTAAAATTAAGCTGTTTTCATATAAAAAGTGATAATTTTATCATTTCTAATGTCCGCTAATGCTTGTTGCGTTATCCTGTTACATTGCTACACATACCCCTATATCTGAAAGAGTCATCATGCATTATCATGAAAGCGCAATCAAAAGGTAAGGTATTTTTTGTTGTTCATGAAAATGCTTCCTTGTAAACATCATAAGAAGGAACGGTATGATATCCTTTTCAATATTCAGGTGCATACAAGTTTTTAAATAACCGGACAATATTATATAGCTCAAGGAGTTATTAAGCATCATCATGAAAGTGCAATCAAAAGATACGATGTTTTTGGTTGTATATGAAAACGTTTCCTTTCCGAACACCATAAGAAGGAACGAACAAAGATGGGTACAGCTGTGCACAAGGAAGCCTCGCATTTGAAACAAAAGGTGTAGTAATTACTGAAACCATCCTTTTACAAAAGGATCAATTGGTAATTAAAGGCCAGACAATCATGACTCAGGAAGAAAATTTCCTGAATAACAAGAAAAGAGGAATATAGCTATGTCTACAATAAATGAAGATGTGAGCATGAAGAAAGCTCAGGAATATAGTGTTAAGAAAGCAGTACCCATTACCTTATTGTTATTTCTATTATGTTTGGTAATTGACAATTCGTTTAAGATTATTTCTGTTGATATGGCAAAGGATTTTGACATTTCAGTGACAACTGTTAGCTGGCAAGCAACCCTAGCTGGCCTTGTAATTGGAATTGGGGCAGTAGTTTACGCTGCTTTAGCAGATTCCGTTAGTATCAGAAAACTTTTTAGCATTGGTATTATTTTAATATGTGTCGGTTCAGTCATGGGATATATTTTTCAACACTCGTTTTTACTAGTTGTTATCTCACGAATTATCCAGACTGCCGGTTTAGCATCAGCTGAAACCTTATATGTGATATTTGTAACAAAACATTTACCTGCAAATGAACAAAAGAAGTTTTTAGGATTAAGTACAAGCAGTTTTGCTCTTTCACAGCTTATAGGTGCACTAACTGGGGGTTATGTTTCAACATATTTCCATTGGACAACTCTGTTTTTACTTTCTTTAGTAACACTTTTTACCCTTCCTTTTATTTTAAAGTATCTTCCTAAGGAAGAAGCGAAAAACAGTAGTGTAGATGTATTAGGATTATTTCTAGTTGGAGCCATTTCAGCATCACTACTACTATATATTACCGATTTTAATTGGATTTACCTTCTCTTGTTTATTGTTGCAATTACCTTGTTCCTTACTTATATCAACAAGAACTCAAAAGCTTTTATCGGAATATCATTCTTTCAAAATAAACAGTTTATCTCATTGCTTGGAGTTGCTTTTATAATATACTCTGTACAGTTAGCATATATTTTCTTATTTCCATTCTTACTTGAAAAGATTTATGGTTTGAAGCTAGATACCATTTCACTATTATTGATTCCAGGCTATATAGCAGCTACTATAATCGGGGCTCTTTCTGGAAAATTTGCGAAGGTTATGGGAAGCAAGCAATGTATTACAATCGCTATGTCTAGCATTATGGTCAGCTTACTATTAGGCGGATTCTTTGTAAAAACTTCTGTTGTTGTATTCGTAATATCCATGATGTTATTCTCTAGTTCATTTGCATTCATGTACGCACCATTACTTGATTCTTGCATTTGTACGATTGAGAAAGAAAAAACAGGAACGGCAATCGGATTTTATAATTTAACACTTAATGTCGCTATGTCAATCGGAATTGCCTATACAGCCGCAATGATGGACCATTCCGCAATGAGAAAAAATTTCCTAGGGATTATAAGCAATCCGGATGCTTCCATGTTTAGTAATATCCTATTCATTCTCGTACTCATTACCCTTTTTAGTTTATCTCTGTACTGGGTATTAGTAGGACGAAAAGCGACAAAATAGATTTATAAAAACCTTAAAATGATTATTTTATGTTAGAACCGGTTCTGGTGCAAAAACTCCAGGGCAATTGCAAGTAATCTTTAAATCTTGGACATACTGATACTATTACTCTAAAAAAGGGGTGTAATCGGTATGGACAAGGAAAATTTATTCAAATGGAAGCACTATCAGCCTGATGTTATCTTATTAACGGTAAGATGGTACCTGCGGTACAACCTCAGTTTTCGTGATTTGGTGGAAATGATGGAGGAACGAGGTTTGTCTATTGCTCACACAACGATTATGCGCTGGGTGCATCAATATGGACCTAAATTAGACGAAAGAGTACGACGTCATCTTAAGACAACAAATGATTCCTGGAGAGTCGATGAAACGTATGTGAAAGTAAAAGGTCAATGGATGTATTTATATCGCGCAGTCGATTCAGAAGGGAATATCATTGATTTTTATCTAAGTGAATCAAGAGATAAACAAGCAGCCAAGCACTTTTTTAAGAAAGCCTTGGCTGCTTCTCATATTTGTAAACCTCGTGTTATAACAGTAGACAAGAATCCAGCCTATCCCGTAGCGATTCAAGAGTTAAAGGAAGAGAAACGTATGCCTGAAGGCATACAAATAAGGCAAGTTAAATATCTCAATAATATAGTGGAACAGGATCACCGTTTCATTAAGAAACGTGTGCGTTCTATGTTAGGATTCAAGTCGTATGAAACAGCCATTTCTATATTGAGTGGTGTTGAAGCCATGCATATGCTGAAAAAAGGACAACTTCACCCACAGGTGAAGTCTGCCCAAAATGAAGTTAGATTCATACATAAATTGTTTGGAATTGCATCATAAACTGTAATTGAACAGTCCATGTAGGTTCTATGTCTCTATCAAATAGTTTTTGCACCAGAACCGATATTTGGATTAGTCGTTTGGTCTCACAGTTAACAGGAAATTACTGTTCTATATTCCTATTAGGCTATTTTCGCACCAAAACCACCATATATGTTTTTTATATTTTATAAAGCAAAAAATATAGAGTGGATTTGGATGTTTTTTTGAATTAAATACAAAGGAAGGTTGCATAAACTGGCATTTTTTTCTCTCATATCTCAAAAATCAAGAATACTCTTTCTTTTGAGATATGAAACATTTTTAGCTTAGAATTAAAACTTGCTATCTATCAAAATATTAATCCCGTAATATAAATCTTTTTTAGTAAAAGATTCAGTGCCCATCCTAGATCGGTTTAATTCATGACGTTATCCATAACACAGATCTGAAAAACAAGAAAGTTCCCTTTTTCATCTCAATGACATAAGAATACTATTCATTTTGAGATAAAGATTTAATGAAATTTTCAACTACCTATAATATATCTTATGTAAACTAATTTAAAGTAAGTTACAGTAAACATTGGTGTATCAAGTATTTTTGTCTAGCAACACAATACATGCCTCTCTTCATATAATTAATAGGCCCAATTCTTTTTGCAACATAACTTTTTCTATTAAGAAACTTTGTAATAGAACCTCTTTTTAGGTTCTATTGTGAAAATAAAAGGATGTGATAATTGATTTTTTCTGTACATCACAAAAAATCAATTATCAGATTCACCTTTAAACATTCTTAAGCATAATAACAATACAATTATACCAACGATAATTATCATTGCTTACAATCAATTCTGATGAGTATTTTGTAATTACAATAAAAATCTCGTATGAAAATGTATTTTTGCTCATGCATTTCAGATAATTGGAATCATGCTAGAATGTAATCATCAGATTTACCTGATTAATAAAATGTACTTCTACTTTTAAGACATTTGTAGATTATTGCAACAAAAAGAGAACCACTAGAAGTACAGTAGTTCTCTTTGAAATGTTATCTTCTTAATGTGATAAAGATTTTAGCTTTTATACAACATATGTTGATTAATTTTATCTCGGATTGCGCTTGCAATAAATTCTTCAATAGAACTGTTCGTTTCATTTACAATCTTTGTGATTGTATGGTATTCATTGTTTGTAATCGTTACTGACTTAGTCACACTGCTGCTATCTAAATACACGCTATTATTAACACGTCTTGTTAATTTTCCTTCTATTATATACGGGCTTAAACAATCAATCCATTCTACCTGCATTTGCATTGGTAATTGAATAATAGATTGACGAACATCAAAATACCAGAATTCATCTTCTTCAGAAACCTTTATATTTCGTGGTGATACATACTGTAGTACCAAATCAATTATTTGAAAAACATTACTACGTAATTGATCTGATTTAGGAAAACGAAATTTGACAAACCTTTGATGATGGCTTCTTGGTTTATCGGATAGAACATATGAAGGTTCATACCCCCTTTTTAGTGCATCTTCTAGTGTCATCTTGTTTCCAAACTCATCAATAAGCACAATATCCCCGCGCTTCGGAATAGATATAATGCGTGCTAATTTATTACCTTCCATAAATTTTTGGAACAATACTACATTATACTTTTGTGAGAATGTATATAGAGTATTGGTCTGATCCAATTGCTGTACCAATCCATTGATTTCTTCCTCATGTACAAATTTAGTCTCACGATTACGATGTTTCTGTATAGAACAAGTCAAATCCCCTTGTTCTATCCACTTTTCAAGTTGATACATGCTCACATTATAATCTTTGGCTGCCTGATATAAGGTAATTCCTTCTGTCTCACGATCTTCTTTCAACTTTTCTATGTCTTCTCGCTTAAATAAAAAGCTACCATCTAAACGCCAGGTCTCTCGATTAATTGGATTTAATTGTTCTTGTCTCATAAGAGTAGTAAAAATGAAGCTACTAATTCCTAAATAAGCTTTTACTTCATTCGTATTCATATTCATTTCTTGTCTTTCAAACATATCTTTTCCTCCTATGTGTAAACTTCTGTTATCTGAAATCAATAATTTTATTATGTAAAGTTAAATTTCTAAAATATATAGTGCAAATTAATTATAACACAATCAATACTTAATTTATTTCTAAATATATATAAAATTAAAATTCAATATCTAATTAAATTACCTTTTATATAATTAGAAATTATATAAAAGGTAATTTAAAAAAATAAATAGATAATAACCATAGAAAATGTGAGTTTTTCTATGGTTATATAACACTTTCATTTTTATAAAATTTAATTTTGATATGTAAATAATTTTGAATGTAATTCAGTTATAATAATAGATGCAGAAGAAATTAATAAGGAGTTGAATGACAATGAAATTTGAATTGATTACAATTCATAGTGAAACTTCTTTAGAAAATATTGAGAAACAAAAACAAAATTTCGCAAACATAATTGCATTATGGAATCGTGATTATATAAATGAAGCTGAATTTAAAAAGGAAAATAACGAAAGAGAAGATTCATATACATATGTGGGATTTTCAGATGAAGAAATATTGTACTACTACTTAAATCGGCAAACACATTTTGACCAAGAAAAACGTATAAAGGATGCATCCAGGACTCTATATGCACGTGATCTAAGCCAGTTCTATTTTTTCATCAAACAAAGCACAGAATTTCTGCAGCAAGATGTTAAAGATTATGTAATTGGCCAAGTTTGGAGGAACTTAAGAAAACGACATATCCGAAACTACCAAAAGTGGTTATCCCAGGAGGCAATCTCCTATCAATCAAAAGAAAAGTACAAAGCATCTACGATTAGTAGAAAACTTGGTGTAATCCGCTCTTACTTGAAATGGTTGTATGAAATTCAATATATCCAGGAACCTCTTCATGTAGAGATTCTAAGTACGACCGTTAATAAACAACATAAACCAAAACGCGAGTTATCATATGAGGAAGTGAAGCATCTGCTTCATTACTATAAGGACAATGAAATCAATTACGCTTTATTATCGGTCCTGGCTACTACGGGATTACGTGTTGCAGAAGTCGCTCATGCCAAATGGGAAGATCTTGAGTATGACGCTATACGTGGACGTTACTATTTAACAGTTGATACAAAGGGAGATAATGAACGGATTGTTTCTATTAATAAGGACATTTTTAATCGTATTGTTGCATTTCGAATCCGGAGAAGGTTACCTGTAAACATTGGGACTAAAAATGGTGGGACTATATTTCAAACAAAGAACCATACTGCTTATAGAGAGAATTACTTGTCACAATATATTTCTAAAATTATTAAGGATACCAAGTTACTTTTTACAGAGAATATACGAATTACCCCTCACTTCTTTAGACATTTTTATGTACAGTACTTATATGATTATAAGGGGCTAGCACCTCATGTCATAGCAGCTGCAGTTGGCCATAAAAATGATAGAACTACAAAAGAAAATTACTTGAAGCAAAGACTTACAAAGGATAATGATGTAGGAAATTTAATTGGTGATGATGAATTTTAATATGTAATTAACATATAATAAATTCGAAATAGGACAAGGTTAAACAAATATCCCGTTTCACCTTGTCCGTTTGAATTGTTATAAATATTTATACTGCATAGACTTCAATTTTTGTAGGATTAGAAAAGCGGCGTTCTAATTCTTTTTTGATTTTTTCAATCGCAAAGAAAGCTGAAGATGCATATACAGTAATCACTTTTTTTATAAAAGTATTACCTGTTATTAAAATGTATCTTACTGAATATGATGAAATCATACTCTCACCCTTTCATATATCTATTGTGTTTAAGATATATGCCGATAGGTGTGGATATATTCTCAAAAAATGTAAAGTGATATTGTGAGCAGAATGAAAAATATCAAAAAGTTGATTTAGAAAAAGCACTGCCAAAGTCTTCAGCAATGCCTTTCGATTAGACGTACTAGGATAATGAGCGTCTACTTTCTTCTATACGTTTGCTCATGAATAGAATACAAGTTTGTATTTAACATAGGTTTTGTATGTTCTTTTTTAGCATAATATCGATATAATTCTATCTCTCTATTAAATTTAAAGTTTCACTTCGAAGTGTACTATTATCTTTAAATATTCCTTTATATGACGAAGTTATAGTCATTGAACCAGGTTTTTTCACACCTCTCATTGTCATACACATATGCTCAGCTTCAATTACTACAATTACTCCTTTTGGCTCTAAAGTTTCAAAAATTACATTTGCTAATTCATTGGTTATTCTTTCCTGCAACTGTGGCCTTTTGCATATGGTTTCTAAAGCTCTAGCTAATTTGCTTAACCCAGTTACTTTTCCATTATTAGGAATATAACCTATGTGGGCTCTTCCAAAAAAAGGTACCAAATGATGTTCACACATAGAATAGAACGGAATTTCTTTAACTAATACCAATTCTTCATGATTTTCATTAAATATTTTTAACAAATGTTCAGAAGGGTTTTGACCTAAACCTTGAAAAACTTCCTTATACATTTTTGCTACTCGCTTTGGGGTTTCCAAAATCCCTTCCCTATTAATATCTTCTCCAATTGCTTCAAGAATCATTTTTACTGCTACTTCAATTTTGTCAGTATCTATTTCTACACTTTGGATTGTTTTTAAGCTCATATATTATTTCCACCTTATCAATTTATTCATAAAATGCTCTTATTTATACGCCTCGTTTATTTCCCCATACTAAAGCATGAAGTTGAGGTAATACTTTTGCATCATTCATTTCTTTACACTGTACAGCTTTTTCAATCAACCGTTCATATTTCTGTAATAAGTTTTCAATAAGCACTGCATCATCCACCGTTTTCGTATCATCGTTCCCAACTTGTAAGAAAAATGGTACTTGCGGATATCGCTTGTGCACCTTTACTGCATATTCAAAATCGTAATCTTCAAATACAACTACTTTTAAACTAAAATCTTTTCTTTCTAATTTATGAATAATAGAATCTAGCATCGTAAAATCTGTTTTCATCTTCGAACTTGGTGGTTTAGGCGAAATTGTCACTTCTTCAATTTGAAGTAACCATTCTTGCCACTTACTCCCTTGCGTCTCAATCGCTGTACGAATTCCATTCTCTTTTAATACAGTAAGAAGAAACTGAATATTTTTCAGCAAAACGGGATTCCCACCTGAAATTGTAACGTGAGAAAAATTTTCTCCACCAATTTCAACAAGTTCATTCCAAATTTCTTCTGGCGCCATTTGTCTAACTTGTTCTTTTGCTGAGCCATCCCATGTAAAGGCTGAATCGCACCAAGAGCAGCTATAGTCACAACCTGCTGTGCGAATGAACATCGTTTTTTGTCCGATAACCATTCCTTCTCCTTGAATGGTTGGGCCAAATATCTCCAACACAGGAATCTTACTCATCGAGTATCCACTCCCGTCTTACTTCTGCATAACTCGTTGGTGTTTCAAAGAGACGTACGAATTCGGCACGAGCTCCTTTATATTCTTCTGCTCGATTCCCTTTTGTTAATGCCTCCGCCATCTTTTCATAAATCCAAACAACCATATTTTCCGCAGTCGTATTCATCACTGGTAATGTCTCATTTAAATAGCGATGATCCAAATAAATCTCTATTTCGTTTTTCCAAATTTCTTTTATATCTCCAAAGTCAATTGCAAGTCCAATGTCATTTACATATCCACTAATACCAAATACAACTTTGTATGTATGACCATGTAAATTTTTGCATTTCCCTTCATAACAGTGCAAATGGTGTGCTGCATCAAATGTAAATTCCTTGCTGACCATTACTCTTTTATTATGGTATTTTAATTGCTCACGCTGAATATCCTTGTCCATTTTTTGCAAATTTTCTACAATGCGAAATCCGAAAAAATTTTCCATTATTCATTCCCTCCTTCGCGTTCTTGTAGGTACGTATCTAATCCTGTTTTACGAAGTTGACATGCTGGACATTCATCGCAACCATCACCAATGATTCCGTTATAACAAGTTAATGTTTTTTCTCTAACAAACTCGAATGCTCCAAGTTCATCAGATAATTTCCACGTCTCTGCTTTATCAATCCACATAAGTGGTGTGTGAATGACAAACGGATAATCCATGGATAAATTTAATGTAACGTTTAACGATTTTACAAACACGTCACGGCAATCTGGATAACCACTAAAATCAGTTTCACATACACCCGTTACAATATGACGTGCTCCAACTTGTTTTGCTAATACAGCAGCAAATGATAAGAATAGTAAATTCCGCCCATCTACAAATGTCGATGGTAATTCACCCTCTTCGTGTGTAATCTCCATATCTTTTCTTGTTAACGCATTTGGAGCTAGCTGATTTAGTAGGCTCATATCTATCACTGTATGTTTAATGCCAAGCTCGTTCGCAATTTCCGCTGCACAATCAATTTCGAACTTATGACGTTGATTGTAGTTAAATGTTACAGCTTCCACCTCCGCAAACTGTTGCATTGCCCAAAATAAACATGTTGTGCTATCTTGTCCACCACTAAAAACAACTATTGCTTTATCATTAGAGTACATTTTATTCTCCCCTTAACTACTTGCACTGTTATAATATCTTAAGGCAAACTTCCAAAAATAAATTGAAATAATAAAAAATCCAATAGAATAACCCATTAACGCGAATACATCGTTTAGTTCTAATCGACCAATTAAAGCATAAGTTGGAATATTACTAACAATAACAATAGGAAAAACAAATAAAAAAACAAATCGACTTATTCCTTTATATAAGGAAGATGGGTATCTAAGTAATGTCATAGTACCAAGAAATAACTCATGCATACCTTCAACTTTGGTTAACCATATAGATAAAGTCATTAAAATAAACCACAGAGAATACGAGAGTATAATCCCTAAAAACAATAGACCCAAGAAAGAAAATCCATTTACAATACTAACACTCTCTCCCTTTTGTAATAATGCATAACTAATTAACAGCACGGCTGGTAAACAGTTCCCTAAATTCCCTAAATCAAGCTTTCTTAATGAAACTAGAAACTGACTATTAATAGGTTTAAACAGTATCTGATCTAAACTTCCTTGGTTAACTAAACTCGGTATATACGGTAGATTATTAATAAAAAGAGTAAACATCAAAGATTTTATCAACTCACTTGTTCCAATTAACAAATAAATATCATTTGTATTCCAACCATTAATATTACCAAAACTATCAAATATACTATTAAAAAATACTAATGTAACAATGAACCAAACAACGCTATCTAATATATTTAAAAAAAAGTTAACTCTATACATCATAATATTACTTAAATTAATTTTAAGAATTGCTTTTAACATTTTTAAATATCTAATCATATTTATGCACCAACAGATTCATATTTATTTAACCCCTTCTTCCAAAGTACTCTAATAAGGACATAGAAAACTAAAGACCATATTACTTGTGAAATTAATCCATTTACGATTTCAGTGCCACTTAATTTTCCTAAATATACATTTACCGGAAAGTGAATTAAGTATGAAAAAGGTAAAAACTGAGTTATTGTATTTAACGGAGCTGGTAAAAATTCAAGCGGAATAAGCGATCCAGATAATAATTCTAATACTATATCTACAGTAAAGAAAAAGGATGATATCTCTACAAAGTAAAATGAGAAGAGTGATATCAAATAATAAATCATATAATATAGTATTGAAGCTCCTACTATTGAAAGAATGAACAGGAAAGTATATTTTAAAGTAGGCAAAAGAAAATAATCCCTGTTCAGGAATATTATCGGTATTATCGGTATCACTGACATCAGTAAATGAATAATTTTGTTACCTAAATTATGACTAAACCAATATCCAAAATATGAAAATGGTTTTATAAGATATTTTGATAATTCACCGGATTGTATTTCCTCATTTATCGACCAGTGCATTTCAGGAATTAGTAAAAGTTCAATTAACTTAGCAATTATTACATAAGTAATCATCATTTCAAGAGTATAACCTTGAATATTGCTTTGTGTTTCAAAGAGAGAATGCCACAATAGTATTAAAGCCACAAGCGGTATTAAACCAAAAATCATATATAATACAACATTCATACGATACTGAAAAACCGCTTGAAATGAAAGCATCATTGGTTTTAAATACTTCTTCATACTGTTATTTTCACTCCAGTCGATTCCATTGAATAAATATCTTCAATGAGGTCTTGTGATGACATTTCAGTCAAATTGTAGTCAATAACATTGAATTCTTTTAATATGCTAGATATGGTCTCGTTCACTAACTTATCTTGAACTTTTATTGTTACACTAAATTTATCCGACTCTTTAACTTCTCCATATTTCTTAAGATCTTGAGAATTTATTTCATTTTCAAAGCTAAGATATATATATTTATAACTCTTAATTTCTTCTTTTATTTTTTTGAAATTGTTATTAAAAACAACTTCTCCATTCTTTAATATTATTAATTCTTCACATAACTCATATATATCCGGGAAATAATGGCTAGTTATTACAACTGTTGTATTTCTTTCTTTGCAATAATTCTTGAGAAAATTTCTAATATTCTTTTGAGCAAGAAAATCCAATCCAATAGTCGGTTCATCTAAAAATAATATCTTAGGTGAGTGTAAGATTGAAGCAATTAATTCACATTTCATTCTCTCTCCTAACGATAGATTCCTTACTGGCGATTTAAGAATTTCTGATACCCCAAGATTTTTAGCTAATTCATCTACATTCTTTCTAAACTCTGTATCAGACAGTTCGTATATTTCTTTATGTAATAAAAATGTTTCGTAAGGGGAAAGATCCCACCATAGCTGATTTTTTTGTCCTAAAACAACGCCAATTGACTTTAAAAAATCTTTCTTCTTATCATGGGGGTTAAATCCATTTACCAAAATTCTCCCGGAAGTTGGTTTAATTAACCCAACCATTGCTTTCATTAAGGTAGACTTACCAGCACCATTCGCGCCAATAAGCCCTATTATTTTACCTTCTTTTATTTTGAATGACACATCACTTAAAGCAGTAACCTTGACCTTTTCTCTTTTAAATAAACTCTTGAAGGAGTTTATTAATCCTTCTTCAATTTTTACTCTTTCAAAAGTTCTTGATACATTTTCAATTTCAATGATATCCATCTTCTCTCTCCTTTTTACTACTTACTTACTTACCACTCTAAAAACTTCTGCAAATTGCACTCCTGCCTGCATACCCCTATAAGAATTTAGCCCCAAAACTCCATCAACCAAATTTAATGTTTTAAGTTGGGATTCATATTTTTTAATTGATGCTTTTTTCAATTCAATAAACCTGGTAATATCCTTTACAACCTGATAGTTTTTCATGGGAGTCCATACTTCATACTGTAAACACATCGGAGCACAATTCTCTTTTAAGAACCCTGATTGACACAGGAATATTGCTTCTGATACAACTTCATTTACTATTCGATGATCCCTATCACTTTCCATATCATGGGGGAAATAAATAAAATTAGGCTTATATTTTGAGATTTCGTGAATAATTTCTTTCACAAAATCTAAAGAATACACAAGTGATCTGTCTGGTTTCTTTAAAAATTTAACATTTCCTTTTTCTATCCCTAATGTATTACAAGCATTTATACACTCGTTCTCTCTATTTGAAATAATTTCATTTAAATCCCCTACACCTCCAGATAAATCTCCTTTTGTAATTATTATTACTTTTATATGTTCACCCTTACTAATAGCTTGAGCAATTGTTCCACCACAGCCAATGACTTCATCGTCATGGTGTGGCGCTATAACTAAATGTTTTTTTACTATATCCTTCATTCAGCATCACCTTTATTGAACAGGTAAATCATTTACCTATTATTTTAATTAAAAATTATTTACTCTGGAGTATACTAACTGGATACATTTTATTTCCACTAGAAAAATATACTTTTTTAACGAATTTACCGAAAGAATTCTCCTCCCTCAAGCGTGTGAAGGGCGATAGCCCAACGGTAGGTGGGAGATGAATTTCGGTTTGGCATAGCCAAAAACTTTTGATAAACTAGCTATATGAAATTCTTTGATAACTTGATATATGAGGTTGCAGGAAGAAAATAGAGTGCGAAAACCAAGCCATTCGGTTCCTGCGTAAAATATCAACCGTACCAAAAGAGCATCCAAGCGTTGGACATCTAGGGGGGGAACACCCCGAAGTAACGCTCAGGGAGACGAAAGGTTACTTTCGTCATGGAACTGAGAAGCTCCCACTTCAAGCTTAGCTAAGTGGCGAGTAGTTCACAAGCGTCTATTCACACTGTATATTATTAAAATTTCCCCCTTGCTTCCTACATTCGTACACCATAAATTCACTATTCCTCCCAAAAGGATTTTTATTGTAATCACCATAAAAATTTTTTATATTGAATCCTTCTATTTCTAAGAGATACTGCATTTCGGATGGTAAAGTATATTTTGCAAGAAATCTAAATTTTTTTTCACTTAAAAAATTATCTGCTATGTCATAAACCTCAAAATAACAAGTGGTTTCAACTATTTGCTTATAATGATCTGCTTTTACGACATCCCATGATTTAACTTTATAATTTTTAAAATTCTCCCCTTTAATAGGACTATTTCCTCCATCACTCACTCTCTTAGAATAAGGAAGAATAGTTGGAGGTGTAATAATATCGAAAACAAAAATCCCGCCTTCTTTTAATAGTAATTTAATATTTCTAAGAGCTAACTTTTGTTGTGACGATGTAAGTAAATATTCAAATACACCACCAGACATAAATATAAAATCAAATTTTCTTTCAGACTTAAAATCTGTAGCAGAAGAAACCTTAAATTCTATTTTATCCTTAATATTTGGCATCTCATCTAACTTCTTACTGGCTTTTTCAATCATTCCTGCTGATATATCAACACTGGTTACATTAGCGCCTTTTTCAGCAAGAATAAAAGATAATCTACCAGTACCGCACCCCAAATCTAAAACTTCATCATTTGGTTTAACCAAACCACTGTAAAAATCAAAAATACCATCAGGTTCTGGGATGATAATGTCGTATAATTCAGAAATTTCATCGTATTGTTGCTGCATTGTTTTCCTCCTTAATGTATTTCTTTTTTATATCCCCTATAAAAGGCAATCTGCCAAAATATGAGATAGATAGCAGTTAAATAACCGTATTTTTTTTTGATATACTTATATGAGTTAATAATCGACCTCGTTTTATTTTTAGGTTCATAATAACCATTTTTTTTGTGTAAAACCCCACGTGCATGACCTACCCCATAATTAAATGAACTTTTCAAATCTTGCTTAATGCTTAACTCTGGATGAATAATTCTTGCATTATCATCATATAAAATCTTAAGACTTGCAGATTGAACTCTAATATCAAAATCATAATCCTCTGTCCAAGATAAATTCTCATCAAAATAATATCCATTTACCTTCGCTAAGATTCCTTTATTAAATGCCAATGGAGGTGAATATGCATTTTTTTTGCAAGTATGTATATGTCTTGCACGTGCAATGATTTTTCCAATTTTGCTGTTAAAGGAAAACATCACCCTTCCTTTAGCCAAAGATCCTGCATCTAATAATTTGAATATTTTATTGATGGTACCTGGCATAAAAACACAATCTGAATCCATAATTAACACATTATCTTTACTAGAAATTTCAATTCCATAATTATAAGCTTTTGCTAAATTAGGTGTAGGTAATTCCCCAATTACTGCATTGCTAGAATAGGCGATTTTTTTTACTTCTTCTGTTGCACCATTTAAGACAACGACAACCTCTACATTTTCATCAATACTTTTTAAACACTTTTCCAATCTGATATCGTTATAAGCTGGTATTACAATTGATAGATTCAACATATCTACTCACCTTATTTAAAGAATTATCCATACTACTCAAAACTTCATCTAAACAATAAAATTCTCCTGAATCCTTTAACTCGACTAATTTACCTTTATTATTTCTATATGTTTCTATATCTGGGGTTAAAAGAAAAGCAATTCCTAGATCCTTACAAATATCTTTAATTGCAGGAGCCATTGAATATTTTTTTACCGGTATACCATATTGTACTACTACATCGTATGAATTTGATTCTAGGTATCTCCTAATTCTTTGTATCAACTTATCCCTATATTCTTTCATTAATTCTTCATAAATTACTGGATCCTCAATATCTTCCATCCAATCGTACGCACAAAAAGTAGGATTCATTTGGTATTCATATGGTATAATTCCCGCATTTGATAAAATAATTGGATGAACCATTGGGTATTTATTTGTAACTTCTCTAATTTTTTTACCAATATATGAAAAGTCATATGGTTTAGCCCAAGAACAAACTTGTAAAAAAGCAATTCTTTTCCCCTGAGGCTTTTCGTAATAATCCCCACAAAAATAGTCCTGCCATGTATTGAACTCTTCATGATGAATATACTTTGAGCAAGCTCCTCGTTTAAAAGCTGTTTCCTCTTTTATTAAATCTAATAGTATATATTCTGGGTAGTAAGGATAACTTTTTTTATTAAGTACCAAATCCTTTATCCTTTCATCCTGTAGATTAGAATAATTTCTATTTCTCAAAATCTCTCCTCCTTTATTTAAGAATCAAAAATGAACCTAATAAAAGGGCATCCATCTCTGATCCATAAAATGACCTAATAGCATCACTTGGGTTACATATAATTGGTTCTTTTCCTACATTAAACGATGTATTCATAACTGCAGGAATTCCTGTTTTCTGGTAAAAGTTATAGATTGTTTCATAATAATCAGAATTCATATCCCTCGTAACTACTTGAGCCCTTGTTGATCCATCAACATGAACTATTGCTGGAACTAAATGATGTACCTCTTTTTTAACAGTAGAATTTAACAGCATATAAGGGTTATTTATTTTTTCTTCTAATACTACAGAAGCGTTTTCATCTATGATGCTAGGAGCCAATGGTCTCCATTGCTCTCTTTTCTTAATGGTATTTATTTTATTTAACATATCCCTACTCTGAGGGTTAGCTATTATGCTTCTATTTCCTAAAGCTCTAGGACCGAATTCCATCTTTCCAGAAAATCTTCCTATTATCTTATTCTGAATTAATAACTCGGAGCATTTATCATATTTATTAGAACCTAATTCTATATATGATAGATTATATTTTTTTAATATATTTAAGATACTAGAATCAGGAAATTCCGGACCAGAATATACATGATCTTCAGTGAACATAGGCGTTATACCATTTTCGGCAAGAAACCATGTAGCTGCTCCAATACTTACCCCACTATCTGAAGCACCTGGTTGAATGTACAAACTATCCACTTCTGGTAAATCAGCTATAATTCTATTCGCTATACAATTTAATGCTACTCCTCCCGAAAGACACAAATTATCTATTCCAGTTAGATTAATAGCTTTTTTTACAAGCTTAACAATTGCTCTTTCCAAGGCTGCCTGACCTGAGGCTGCAATATTTTTATATTCCATTACTGATGAATTCATTAATAGTATTGAATCTATTGGATTATATTCATATTTAATATAATTAGGAGCTATCTTTGTTATACTCTTAATAACTTTTATCCAATCTTTTAATACCGAAAAATATTTACCATTCATACTAACTGTATTTTCATTTGGTTTCAAAGGGTTTTCCAGTATATCAGGAAATTCAAATATTTCTTCCCCATATGAAGATAGGCCCATTAACTTCCCTTCATTATGCCTCCCTAAACCTGAAAATACAGTTAATGCTTCATAAAAAATACCTAAAGAATGTTCCAACGGGTATTTTTCTAGTACTTCTATTACATTACCTTTTCCTTTTGCTATCGTTATTGACTCTTCTTCTCCACTTCCATCAATAACTATTATGGTAGCTTCGTTAAATCCCGAACTAAAGAACGCACCAGAAGCATGTGCCAAATGATGAGAACACATATGAATTTGAGGATCTTTATCTCTCTTAAAAATTCTCTTCGGAAAAACCTTTTCAAGACATTCATCTTTGTTAAGCTTCTTTGAATACTTCTCAAAATATAATTGTTCTACATCCCAGCCCATAACAATATGATCTACTTCATTTGGAGTAATTTCAGCTTCCTTTAAACAATAAGCTATTGAATTATATGGAATTTTATCTAATGCCTTTTTTTGACGAATAAATCTTTCTTCTTCAGCTGCAGCTATTAATTTACCATTATAAAATAAACACGCACTTGCATCATGAACATCAAAGTCCCACCCATTGACTCCTAAAACATACATTATTTTACCTCGCAGTTATTTTATATTTTTCTTCTAATCTCATAATATTCTTGCGGAAAAAGGGTTGGTTTATCTATTAATCGTACAAAAACTAACATATCTGTCTGAATATACAAATTATTAAATGTATCTTTAGAAAAACCAATGCCATCTAAGTCCTTTTTTATTAATTCTTCATCAATGTAAGGCTCTTCAGCCACTTTATAAGAACTTAAATCGTGAATAATTTCTTTTAAATAAAAACCTAAAGATGTCAAGAAATTCTGCAAATAAACCGCCCTATTACCTAATCTTTTAACACTTATATTTAAAAAAATTAAATCGCCCTTTTGACCTTTTAATAATTCATTAGCTCTATTTAACCACAAATCTAACCCTCTACCATCATCTATAGGATCACAATGTATTGCATCATACTTATTCCTTAAATCTTCCATAACTTCATTTCTAACATCAAAATTATAAAACTCAATATCATTGTTTGCATGTTTAAAATATTCAATCAGTTCTTCGTCAATATCTCCTACACCTATTTCTCTGTTTTTATATTGTTTAAGGGCCAAACTTGTATAATCATCATCTCCGCAAAAAAAGATATTTTTATTAGATGATAACTCTTGATTTATTATTTCAGCTCTCCTCAACGAACTATCCCAAGTAGCTTTAAATTGAGCATATTTTTTTTTGTTTATTTTATTCTCATATCCTGTATTAGGAAAAGGGGTTGGTTCATATGAAATACCACTTGTTAATTCTTGTGAAAACCTTATTTTATTTTCTATAATTTCAACTAAATTTCTTTCTCTTAATACTTTTAATAATCTTAAAGCCAAACTTAAAGTCCCAGTTATTTTGACTAGATCATCTAAAGTATCTACAGTATTAATGGACTTCCAAATTATAAATTCGAATTGTTTCTCACTAATTTCATACCATTTTTTCCAAAAATTCAAAAGTACCCCTCTGTTTTTTAATTTTGGTACTTTATCTAACTCTTCTTCATAGTCTAATTCAATAAATCTTTGATATAATAAAATAATCTTATTTTCTTTCATACTGTATACCCTACCTTAAAAAAAGTTACATATACAGTTAAACTGCATATGTAACCTCCTTATTTTAAAACTTAACCTAATGTCTTGCCTGCACGAATTAGTAAATCCTCTTCATCTAATTCAAGATCTTCAAGCTCTAGCATTTCTTCATGAATATATTCCTTTTCCATTTCACATTCCCCCTTATATAGATAATTGTGTAATTCAAATATTTGCAACAGAGCTGCACCACCAATATTAGCATAAAAGTAGAATTTTCCGATTAATAAATAAATTATATTTGTAGATAAAATTTATTCAGAAAATTAAGTGAATTTTTCCTGATAAAACAATACTAGGAATAATTACGGGTATTTATATTATTTTAATTTTTATATTAGGATTTTCAAAAAAACTAGTATAGAGCCTTTTTTTAGAGATTTTTGTCGATTTTCCTTTTTATAAATTTTCCGAAAAATGCTTATTTTCGGGGGCTATTGGGGGAGGTCTATTTTGTAAGGGCACGGCAATTTGAAGTGCCTCCCATAAATTAGACAGGTTATTTCATTAGGTAGCTTTTTGGGTTCTGGTGCAAAAATATTAGTTAGAAACATAGAGTAGCAATTTTCTCTTCATTTCTATCTTATGAAGCTAAGCCAAACAATTTATGAATAAATTCTTTCTGGTTTTGGACAGACTTTTCCGGTAAAACAAGTTGCCCCTTTTTCATCATATGCATGGCTTTAACACCACTCAATATAGAGATTGCTTTTTTAAATGACTTTAATCCTAACATAGAACGAACTCGTCTTTTAATAAAACGGTGGTCTTGTTCCACTATATTATTGAGATATTTAACTTGTCTTAGTTGTATGCCTTCAGGCATATGTTTCTCTTCTTTCAACTCTTGAATCGCTACAGGATAGGCAGGGTTTTTATCTACTGTTATCACGCGAGGTTTAGAAACATACGAAAAAGCCAAGGCTTTCTTGAAAAAGCGCTTGGCTGCTTGTTTATCTCTTGATNNCCTCTGAATCAACTGCACGATATACGTACATCCATTGACCTTTTACTTTAATATAGGTTTCATCGACTCTCCACGAATCATTTGTTGATTTAAGATGATGTCGTACTTTCTCTTCTAATTGAGGCCCATAATGATGAACCCAGCGCATAATGGCTGTGTGAGCCATTGATAATCCTCTTTCCTCCATCATTTCCACCAGGTTACGGAAGCTCAAATTGTACCGTAGGTACCACCTTACTGTTAATAAGATTAGTTCAGGCTGATAATGCTTCCATTTAAACAAATTTTCTTTTTCCATACTGATCACGCACCTTTTTTAGAGTCATACTATCAGTATGTCCAAGATTTATAGATTCATTGCAATTGTCCTTAAGTTTTTGCACCAGAACCCTTTTATTTTGTATATCCTATCTTTTAACATTCTCAAGAATAATGCTACCTACATCAATTCTTCATTTCTATTTTCTCTGATTCATATATTCTTCTAAAGTTAGTTTTTCTTCATATATACTTTCAGCAATATCTCCTACGTATCGAATGTGCCAAGGTTCATATGCGTATCCAGTAATACTCTCCTTACCTTTTGGGTAGCGAATGATAAAGCCTGCACGATGCGCATTTTCTTTCAGCCATTTGCCTTCCTTCGTATTCGCAAAGGCTAGCTCCAGTTCATTATTTGCACTTTTAGAAGAAACATCCATCGTTAATCCTGTTTGATGTTCACTATGTCCTGGCTTTGCCGAGAAGCGATCCGTATGCTCTTGCCCTTTCTTTTTAACATTGTTGGCATACAGGTTTTTTTGATATTCATAGGAACGAAATCCTGAAACAGCATTCAACTGGATTCCTTCTCGCTTAGCTAAAGAGAATAACTTTTCTAACGCTTCTGCTGCTTCTTTGCGAAGATGACTCTTTTCTACCGTTCCACTAAATGAGAACGGTACATTTGGTACAACTAAATCTTTAGGTTTATAGTCTTCGGGCAATCCATATTCCTTATTTACAACAGCCTGAATACTAGCAAAAGAACTTGCTATCTTATTTGAAGTCCCATTTTGCTTACTATTATTCTCTTTATTTATGGGATTTTCATGAGTCTCATGATTTGTCTTTTCTGGTTCTTTACCAATAGATTGATTTGTGTAAATGATAAAGATACCTAGTATTACAATCATACAAGTGAAAATCCCTACTAATTTAATTCTCATTATTCATTTCCTTCCTGCCACTCTTTCTGTTTCTCGTTCATCCTACTAGAACCATATTAAATTCATATTAATTTGACGTGAACTTTTCTTCATACAGTATTTCTTAAAAAAGACACAATAAGCGATAGGACTAATACAAATACAACAATGTATATATAATAATCACTCATTAAATCGCTTGCTTTTGAAAGTGGTTGTAAAGACGATAATGTATATACCATCTCTTCTACTTGACCGTTTTTCATAACTGGTTTTATCGTTTGAATATATTGTATCCCATTGATTTCTATCTCTTTTTGTGTCCAACTACTATCCTCAAACTTTACTTTGTTGGTTATCCAATCAGCTTGAAAATTTAAAACTTGCTTCGCGAAAACAATCCATTGGAAGAATTAGAAAACATCATTCAAGAAGGTATCTTATACTTTGAGAAAGAAGAGTTATGGGAATATGTTGTCGAATACGCTGAATTATTTGCTACAAAATGTAGACAATTAGAGAATTACAAAAAGGTACGTGACTATTTCCATATTTGTTACCAAGCAAGACGAAAATCAACCGAAAAAGGAGTGTTAAAATAATGAAAAAAATTAGCTTATTATTATCTAGTAGTGCTTTTATTGGGGTGTTAACGGTGGGCATTTCTCAGTATTATAAAACAGATTAGCTTGCTACTCATGGACATTACCCTGCTCCTTCATATAGTGTTGGCGATTATGGTGGTGCACCACAACAAATTTAATGTAAGTGTATAAAAAGGGCCTCCAAATGGAAGGTTTTTTATGCCGAAATATGAACTGTGCTTTTTGGCTAAGCCAAAGTTCCTCTCCCACCTATCGCCCTGCACTTACTTAATGAAGGTAAATTCTTTCGAAAAATCCGTTAAATAATAATAGAAATAAGCTAACTATTATATCTACCAACTCTTCATATGCAATATTACATGCGAAAAGCCTTAAATATTTTGTTATACTATGCATGTGGATTTTTCATCCGAAAATCCTCTTAAACGCATATTTATGTATATGCCACCCTAATTGATGAAAGAGAGAAAAATGTTTATCATTTTTCTCTCTTTTTTATTTAAAATGTGTGCTTGTACTTAATTCTTTAGTTATTTTACATTTTAAATCCACGAATATGAATGCCCTTATATTTAAACTCAAAAAGAGAATATTTTTTCTAATTTTAACCTGTCAAATTATTTGCTTCCCAAAAAAATCCCAATATCTTTATCAACTCATTTTAGAATATTTAAACAATGATTTTATATACAAGCTCTGCATAAATTATTCATTTTCATTTATATAAGACCTACCTTTTTACTTCTCATATATTATTAAACATTGAATTATTATACACAAACCCAAAAACATGAGGTATTTTGTAGAATTTTGTCTATCAATATGTATGTACACTCTTATGTAGTGGATATAGACTGTGAGGTGTAAGGGGATACCTTACAAAATAATGAAAAGGAGATTATAAAATGAGTAGATTAACAAAATTCTCAAAGTTAGTATTTGCAACATTAATTGCGGGAAGTAGTTTAAGCGTCTTTATTTCCTCACACAGTGTACAAGCTGACACCTTAGATAATAATTACCAAAACACTGTAAAATTTGTACCATATTCTAGCGCTTCACAATCACTGGAACGAAAAAACACTATTGTTCCTGAATCAAAAATTATTAAAAATCATTATGTAAAGTACTCTAAATCACATTTCCAATCTAAAGAAAGTATACCAACAGAAATTTATTATTCTTCAGAAGGCTTTAAGGGCTATATACAGGCAAATACTGTTTGGGATATGGGAGATCATTTCATAACGCTATATTCCGGAACCGTTATTCGATGTTAGACTTTTAATCCTACATCTCCAAATGCTTATAATGATCAATAGCGCACTGCCAATACTGTATATCTATTGCTCAAAAAATAAACCACAAAATCTCTCAATTTCATGGTTTATCAAATATAAAGATAATGCTAAACGAATATTCTAACATTACCTTCCCCAAAGTTAATTATAGAGTATTTTCCAAAAAAAGACACTCTTGTAGTGTCTTTTTTATAGTATTTTTATTTACACCCAACTTACTTTTTTCTAAATTTGATAATTATGTAGAGCCCTTCCATTCAGACTTTAATATTGAATATTGATATTCATCAATCCACTGCCCTTTTAGCAATGTAAAAGCGATACATTCTGTAAAAATCCCCCACAAAAGCTTCTTCATCTTTTTCCTTCCTCTTTTATTGGTTTTCTTATCCTACATTATAAAGAGACTGGACTATTTTTTTGAAAAAATGTTCATTTCTTAGCGATAGTGTGACTCTTTTTAATCTATACGAATATTTTCATCTCTGATTTTACAATCACGTTTTTCTTTATACACATGCAGGATTCTCTCTCTCCTGCACCGAAACTCCAAGAGGATAACAATCCACTATTTACCAATTATTTTCTTGCTATTACATTTTGGAGGTTAAAACATGACAAAAAAACGGAACATACAAAAATCAGCACTTTCCTTTGCCCTACTCTTTTCATTAGGAATTTCATCTTCCCCGATTTCAACAGCTATTCATGCGGATACACAATTGAAACAATCTAGAGAAAAGAAACTAGTATCTTTAACGGAGCGTACATCATTATTTTTTGAATACCTCCAGCAAGGTAAATATGCAGAGGCACTCCAGTTAACGTCTGCTGCTTTTCAATCCAAGTTTACAGTAAACACATTACAAAACTGGTGGATACAAAGTGGTGGGAGCGGGATTAAAAGCATGGGAACACCTTTAATAAAAGAACGAAACTTGGTTCATCAGACGGTGGAAATTCCAGGAGCTATCGAAGGAACTACCATTCCATTACTCCTTAAATTCACACCTGGCGGGAAAGTAGATGAAGTTGGGGTAAGACCGCCCCAGAAATCTTATACCAGCCCTGATCCTAGCTACGACCAACCTGATTCCTATCAAGAACGTGAAATCGTCATTGGAAATTCTACATATCCGTTGCCGGCCACATTAACGGTTCCGAAACATAATCCTGGTGAAAAGGTACCCGTAGTTGTTCTTGTACATGGTTCTGGTATGAGTGATCGTGATAGTACATATATGGGAACAAAAATATTAAGAGACCTTGCGGCTGGTCTTTCTTCTAACGGAATCGCAGTGTTACGTTATGAGAAACGTTCCTTAGAACACAGTTTTAAAATGAGCGCAGAACCTGCTACATTAGATCGTGACACTACAGATGATGCCATATATGCAGTAAAATCAGCAGCACAGCAGGAAGGCATTGATCCAAATAATATTTTCATTCTCGGACATAGCCAAGGAGCTGGCACAATGCCACGTATACTAAGTAAAGCACCTTCATCACTTGTCCGAGGAAGTATCTTACTCGCACCACCTGCACGCCCTTTGACCGATATTCTCATTGATCAGTATCAATACCTTGGAGCACCAAAGGAAGTAATCGATGAACTAAAAAAACAATTCGCTTTTATCCAGGATCCTACTTTCAACCCTGACCATCCGCCAGCTGGCTACAATTTTCCGTCTCCTCATTTTATGTATGATGTTTCTAGGTGGCGTCCAGTTGAGGAGGCAAAATCAAGAAAAGAACCTTTACTGATTCTGCAAGGGGCACGGGATTATCAAGTAACAGTAAAAGATGAGTTTACAAGATGGCAAGAAGGGCTTTCAAACCGCAGTAATGTTCAGTTCAAAGAATATCCGAAATTGAATCACTTTTTCACGGAGGGAGACGGAGGTTTAAGTAATCCTAGTGAATACGAAATCCCTGCCAATGTTCCCGCGTACGTCATCCAGGACATTGTTACATGGGTCAATGACACAAAGGGTTCTGGTGCAAAAACCATTTGATAGAACATAGAACCTACATGGATTGTTCAATGACAGATTATGATCCAATTCCAAACAACTTATGTATGAATCCGACTTCATTTTGGGCAGACTTCACCTGTGGGTGAAGTTGTCCTTTTTTCATCATATGCATGGCTTCAACGCCACTCAATATAAAAGTGGCTGTTTCATACGACTTGAATCCTAACATAGAACGTACACGTTTCTTAATGAAACGGTGATCCTGTTCCACTATATTATTGAGATACTTAACTTGCCTTATTTGTATGCCTTCAGGCATACGTTTCTCTTCTTTTAACTCTTGAATCACTACGGGATAGGCTGAGTTTTTGTCTACTGTTATAACACGAGGTTTACAGATATGAGAAGCAGCCAAGGCTTTCTTGAAAAAACGCTTGGCTGCTTGTTTATCTCTTGATTCACTTAGATAAAAATCAATGGTATTCCCTTCTGAATCGACAGCGCGATATAAATACATCCATTGACCTTTTACTTTTACATACGTTTCATCGACTCTCCAGGAATCATTTGTCGTCTTAAGATGACGTCGTACTCTTTCTTCTAATTCAGGTCCATATTGATGCACCCAACGCATAATGGTGGTGTGAGCAATAGACAAACCTCGTTCCTCCATCATTTCTACCAAATCACGAAAACTTAGATTGTACCGTAGGTACCATCTTACCGTTAATAAGATGGTTCTGTTGCAAAGTTTTCTAAATGAAGCTACACTCTAGAAAAAAGAATGAGGAGAATCACAAGTGCGATATTTTAAAGGGAAACAGTTCAAGAAAGATATTATTTTAGTAGCCGTTGGCTATTACTGTCGTTTTTCTTTAAGCTATCGCGATGTATCTGAGATTCTACAAGAACGAGGAATTTCCGTTCACCCTACGACAATCATGCGTTGGGTTCATGAATATGGAAGTCTGATCTATCAAGTCTGGAAAGAGAAAAACACAACTCCCCACCATGCTTGGCAATTAGATGAGACTTACATCAAGGTAAAAGGTGAGTGGTGCTATCTATATCGTGCCATTGATAGCGATGGACATACGCTTGATTTCCAAATTCGAAAAACACGTGATCATCAAGCAGCCTATATGTTCATGAAGCGACTTGTCAAAGCTTTTGGAGAACCAACGGTTCTTACTACAGACAAGGCTCCAGCCTTGCTTTGTGCGTTCAAAAAACTGAAAAAGAACGGCTTTTATGCGCGTACGAAACATTGTACCATCAAGCATCTCAATAACCTGATTGAACAGGATTATCGACATGTAAAACGGCGCTTTGTCAAATCTTCTGGATTCCAAAATCTTCGTCATGCTTCACGTACTATAAAAGGTATCGAGACCATTCATGCCCTATATAAACAAAGGCGAAGTCTGCAAAGAGACTCTGCCTTTTCAACGTACAATGAACTTCAACAATTACTAGCTACTTCCTAAACCTTGTTCCTCATTTACCAACCTGTTTATGCTTTTTTCAAACTTTGCAACGGAACCATATAAATCATAGGGGATTGTTTGCATGTTGACTTTGGTTTTAGGTACAATAAAGGTAAAGATATAGTCTGAAACAGGAAGAGGAAAAACATGTCCAATTCATTAGTAAATTTACGTATCGATTTTGCATTTAAGCAGTTATTTGGAACAAATGGGAATGAAGATATTTTAGTTGCCTTTTTAAATGCTATATTAAAAGATTCTTTAGAATCACCTATTGTTTCCCTACAATTAGAAGATCCACATTTGCATCGAGAATATGAAGAAGATAAATTATCGATTTTAGATATTTCTGCTACATTAAATACAGGAACAAAGGTAAATGTAGAAATACAATTGAATAACAATCACGATATGATCAAACGAAGCTTGTATTATTGGGGAAGGTTATACACCTCTCAACTGCAAAAAGGAATGCCTTATAGCTCACTTCATAAAACGATTACCATTAACTTGTTAAACTTTGTGATGTTTCCAGAATATGAAGCGTTTCATACAACAGGAATCCTTTGGAATCAGCAACAACAAAAGTTATTAAGTGACGATATAGAAGTTCATATTGTAGAGATTCCAAAGTTACTACAGCAATGGCGCGAAGAGAAAGTTAATCCGTGGGAAGATTCGTTTGTTCGTTGGTTATTATTATTACCAGCGAATGAAGATGAGTATCTCACACAAACATTGGAGGACATTGCCATGAACCAAGATCCGATTTTACAAAAAGCAATGAATAAGTGGGAACGTATGAGTCAAGATTCCTCTTTCCGTCAAGCATATGAAGCAAGAGAAAAGGCCTTAATGGATGAGGCTGCAAAGTTTGCTCATGCTCGTAATGAGGGGAAAAAGGAAGGAATTCAAGAAGGGGTTCAGCAAGGGGTTCAGCAAGGGAAAATACAGATGATTAAAGGTATGCATGAACTTGGTGTACCACTTGAAACGATTGCTAAAGCCAGTAAATTAGGCATAGATGAGATTGAACGTATTTTAGAACAAAAATAATCAGCAACAAAAAAAAGAACCTATTAATTGGGTTCTTTTTTTGAGCTATTTGTCAACTAGGGGTAGCAACAAGTGAACTACTCGCCACTTAGCAAAGCTTGAAGTGGGAGCTTCTCAGTTCCGCGACGAAAGTAACCTTTCGTCTCCCACCTACCGTTGAGCTATCGCCCTTCACACGCTTGAGGAAGGAGTATTCTGTCAGAAAACAATAAAAATACATTGTCATTGCAAAAAATAGTAGTCCGCTTATTATAAATACGCGCCTGCCATATCGATCCATTAATCCTCCCACAATAGGACGAAGAATTACTGCCGATATTGTAAACACTCCAATAATAAATCCAACTTGAGATTCACTTCCACCTAACTGTTTAATAAACATAGGTAGTGTTGGCATTAGTAAATAAAAACCACTAAATAGTAATAATGCTGTAATTGTCAGCATTATATAGTTTTTTGTCCATAAACGTTCCATTGTAATGTAATCCTTCTTTCTATTGTTCAATTAAGTTGAGAATGGAAAGTTCGCATCAATTGGGTTCTTATTGCCCAAAAGTAGTGAGATAAGCGAATAAAAAAACAGTACCATCTGTTGGTACTGCTATATGGGGTCTCGCCAACAAAACGCGAATTTCGTACGCTAAGCAAAAATTGATTTTTATAGATGTTCTTTAAATTGTGGCTCTGTTAAAATAAATTGTTGATAAACGATATCTAAAAAACCACCAAAACTATTAGGTGGTTTTTTCTTTGGCTCTTTTTATATTATTATTAAATTGGAGTAATTATCGCACTATTCCACCGTTGTATTTCAATTCATATACCTTTTCATTACCCATGAGAATGATTTCTTTACCATGAAAACAATCAAGAGTTCCTTCATACTCATTCTTAAAAATATATGTACCTGACTTGTAGTAATTTGGACCACGATAGATAGAATTTGTATCAACTAACCTTAATGCTTGGCGAAGGAAGTTATAAATTGGACCCATGATATCCCAATCTGCGTTTGGAATGGTGACACCACCTGAATAGACCATTGACCAAATTGGACAATTTTCAAACTCCACTGTTTCTTGTCCGATAAAAAATGCTGAACCATAATAAATATCCCGATAAAAATAATCACCACTACAGTATTCCAGTTGTTTTGAACCGTTTAATAACGGCTGAACCGATGCATCATCTCCTTGGGATGCATATGTCTTTCTTTTGGCTTCTACTAGAAATTTGGCGAGCATTTCATGACTAATTGGCATAATAATCCTCCATTACGATGTAATTCTGATAGCTTGTGAAAAAATGGTGTTTTTTACAAGATTATAAAACTTTTTATATGGTTAAAGATGAGAGACGAATTTGTTTATTCTTCATATGTTGTTCACACAATCTCGTACTTACAAATACTTCCTTAAACTTAGTTGTTTGTAATATCAAAAGAAAATGTTTCTTTTATTCCCTTTTTTCCGTCAGGAGTGATTTTTATTGCTCTTGTTTTAGGTAAACGTTGAACCCAATTTAATTCTAATAATCTATCTAGAAGGGCATTTCCTAATGCCCCTGCAAGGTGGTGACGTCTTTCACTCCAATCTAAACATTTGTGTGTGAATGAACGACGCTTTTTCTTAACCTTTTCAAGATCAATTTGAAAATTTGTAAAGAATGCCTCTCCTTTTTCAGTCACAGTAAATCCATCCTTTTCTTCATAAATAACACCTATTTTAATTAAAGAATCTGTTAATTGCACTCCAAAATTCCCCGCAAGATGATCATAGCATGTTCTTGCAAAACGCATCGCTTTATCTTCCGAAGCCTGTTTTAATGATTTAATTTCAATTGGTGGAGCTATTGATAAAAATGACTCCATAACTTGAGCAACTTCCAGATTTCGAATTCCATAATATCGATGTCTCCCCTGCTTTTCAACTGTAACTACATTCGCATCGACCATTTTTGTCAAATGGAAACTCGCAGTTTGTGGTGTGATTCCTGCCATATATGCTAATTCGCTTGCAGGATGGAATCTACCATCTAATAAGACCGTTAATATTGCTGCACGAGAAGCTTCACTCACAAGAGTAGCAATCATTGCTACATTTGGATTTGCGTTCATTTTAACCCCTCCCTAATGTAATCCATATTTCGATGATAATTGAAATGTTTATATTCTACAATAAATAAGGAAGAACATATGAATAGGAGGAGAAATAAAAATGAAAAAAATGGCTCAGCTCTCAAACACAGAAATTATTAAACCTAAAATTCTATACTACGGCACTCCTGTGATTTTACTAAATTCGCTAAATGAAGATGGAACAGTAAACATCAGCCCTATGTCATCATCATGGGCACTAGGAGATTGTATTATATTGGGGATTGGACTCGGTGGGAAAGCTATTGAAAATTTAGAACGGCATCCTGAATGTGTAATCAATGTCCCGAGTCCTTCATTATGGGAGAATGTTGAACAATTAGCCCCCTACACAGGGAAAAATCCCGTTCCGGATTACAAGAAAAAGAATGGATTTACATATGAAAAAGAAAAATATGATATTAGTAGATTAACACCTACTGAGTCTAAGTCGGTAAAACCTACTCGAATTATGGAGTGTCCAATTCAAATTGAAGCAAGGGTGAAACACATTCGAATCCCTGATTATTCTCCTAATTTTGCAATTGTTGAGACACAAGCTATACATGTACATGCTCATAAGGAAATCATTATTGAAGAAAATCATATTGATCCAAATAAATGGAGCCCACTTATATATAATTTCCGTCATTATTTTGGTCTTGGTAACCAGTTAGGTAAAACCTTTCGATCCGAAATATAAATAAATATATTACCTTTTAAAGTGGACAATCCTTTCCTAATTGAAGTTAAATATTGTAGTAAGAAACCGAATTCCACCGCTTAAGGAATTCGGTTTCTTTATTATTTTTTCTTTTGTTAAGAAGTGGTATTTTGATCCATTCAATTTCTTCCCGAACTTTATAACTATTGCAACACTTTATCTTGTGAAGTAGTTAATTTCATAAACTCTTCAACATCTTTAACACATAATTTTATCCCCTTTTCCCAAAAGGTTTCTGATGTAATATCTTCTCCTAAGTGTTTCATTACTAAATCTTCTGTAGACATACTTCCTGAATCACGAAGCAATTTTAAATAGTCTTTTTCAAATTCTTTACCTTTTTCTTTTGCCTTTGCAAATATACTTAATGCAAATAAATATCCAAATGTATATGGGAAATTATAAAAAGGAGATTGTGTAATATAATAATGTGGTGTCCATATCCATGAATGGAGTGAAGCATTATCAAGGGAACCAGCATACCCTATATCTATTGCTTCTTGCATTATTTCATTTAAGTGTGATGATGAAACAATTCCCTTTTTACGTTCCTCATAAAATTTCTTTTCAAACAAAAATCTAGAATGAATATTCATAAAATTCATGACGCTACGCTTTAATTTTTCATCAAGTAAAAACAATTTTTCATTATTAGATCCCGCTCTTTTCATTGCAGCATCTAAAATAATCATCTCAGAAAATGTTGAAGCGGTTTCGGCAACACTCATTGGATATTGTTTATTCATTCCATTAATAGGTTTCATTGCATGGTTATGAAAGGCATGACCTAACTCATGAACTAGTGTTAATAGATTTGTAAACGTACCGTCATATGTCATAAAAACTCTTGATTCCTGCGAAAGTGGAAACCCAGCACAAAAAGCAACAGCTGACTTATTAGAGCGATTTTCTGATTCTATCCAACCTTTATTGAAAGCCTGTTTAGCGAAATCCTCTAATTCAGTTCCAAACTGACTAAAATGCTCCAAAATAAAATCAACCGCATCTTCGTATTCTATTTTTTGATTACTCTTTGTAACAGGTGCCCAAAAGTTAAATGATTTCATTTTTTCATGACCATTCATTTTTGCTTTTTGATTTAAGTAGTTAGTGAAGGGGGTTTTGAATTTATTAATCGCAGACCACATTGCATTTAGCGTTTCCTTTTTTATACGATTTTTCATTAAGGGTTTTTCTATTACATTATCTAAGCCGCAATTTTTGTAAACTTGTAATCGAAATCCTGCAATATGATTTAATATTTTCGCAAATAATTCTTCGTTTTCTCTCCACTTATTTTCTAAAGCAGTATGAGATTCTTTACGTACTTCTTCGTTAGGATGTGAACGTAAATTTATAGCTTGCCCCACTGATAATTCGTTTTGTTGACCATTTATTTGAACTTTAATTCTAATATTGCTCATAAACGAATTATAAAATTGCCCCCAAGCATGATACCCATCTACCATAAGGTCTGACACTAAATCTTGTTCTTCATCTGAAAGTTTCATTTTAGTATCTTTACGCCATTCATTTAGTATAAAGTTGTAATTTGCTAAAACATCACTATTAAGTAGGTCCGCCCACAAGTATTGATTCGTTTTTGCTAAAGTATTTTTCACTTTTTTCAATGCAGATTCAAAACGAGTATGTATTGTTGTTATTTTTCCTTTTAATGTTATAGCATGTTGATCCTTGGGATTTTGAGCAAGAAGACAGGTTATAAAAGAATTAGCTTGTGATATATAAATTTGAATGTCTCCTATGTAATCAAGTAAATCTGCAACTTTTTCTGATTCATTTATGTTTCGCGGGGTATTAAAAAAATTTAATTTGCCTTCAAATTTATTGACCTTAACATCTAAATCTTTTATATGTTCACTTAATTGAGATGATTCACTTCCACCTGAGAATAGATTATCTAAGTTCCAAACTTGTTGATATTTTGTTTCTTTCAATTGTTTCTCCCCCTTAAATTAGAATAACCCCATAAAAATCGAACGTACATTCTTAACTTTATCATATCGTAGAGTGTTGTTTAATTATTTTACTCAAATACTTTAAGTAAATTCCTTTTCACTCTTCCTATCACCGTACCATAAATATCCATATTGATTATGTACTAAACACTATTAATAGTCCCAAAAACGACCGTTTAAGGAACTTTATTTATGTTTATCAAAGCTGACTGAAATACATTTAAAAACCAGTTCCAAAACTCATTGCCAAAAACAAAGTATCATAATAAAAATCAAATACCGTTTATGTAACCTTCTTAACGTACGGAAAAACCAAGTTTTTCAAATAAATAATTTCTTAGCGTACGAAATTCGCGTTTTGTTGGCGTGACCCCATCGCCATCAAGCTAAGGTTTTGAAGTACCCACTAAATGAAATTTTTCTTTCTCTACAGTTAGTTATTTTGAGAAGTCAGCTCATTTTTTTGTTTTTGGGGTGTTTACTTTTCTTAAGTTGATGGATGTGGGGTCACCATATCATTCTGGGGAAATTGTACGCTAAGGCTACCACCCCTTGATGTTACAGCCTTTTTTGGAGATAACTACATGTTCGGAAAGATAAAAATATAAGTTTAATTGAACATTGATTTATTTACACACTTTATGAACATGATTATAGCTAGAAAACGTTGATATTATTGAATTTTATCTTCTGTTCATAAACATAAGGTTTTCTGGACAGATGTCTCTTAGCGTACAGGAAATGCTTAAAATGTGTCTAAAATGTGTCTAAACGTACAATTTTCCCGAAATGGTATGATGAGGCTATGCCCATCAACTTAAGAATTTTATAATGCCCCAAAACAAAAAAATGTACATCTTAATCTTGGGATGTTAATCTTCTCGTCTTGGAGTATTTGCTTTCCCTAGCTAGCTGGTGATAGGTCTGTACTCCTAGTAGAAAAACGTCTTTTTACTTATAATGGGATATATAACTTAATCAATTAACAAGGAGAATGGAACATGATACAAAGTATTAACCACATTTGTTTTTCAGTTGCAAATCTAGAGAAAGCTATTGATTTTTATCAAACTATACTTCAAGCGAAATTATTAGTAAAAGGTAGAAAGTTAGCTTATTTTGATTTAAATGGTTTATGGATTGCTCTAAATGTGGAAGAAAGTATACCAAGAAACGAAATTCAGTGCTCTTACACACATATAGCTTTCACTGTAACAAATAATGAGTTTGATTCTTTAAAAGAAATATTAATTCAAAATCATGTTAATATCTTACCTGGACGAGAAAGAGATGACCGAGATAAACGGTCTATTTATTTTACAGATCCAGATGGTCACAAGTTTGAGTTTCATACTGGTACTTTACAAGATCGTTTACAATATTATAAAGAAGATAAAAAGCATATGACTTTTTACTGATTAAAAAATCTAGTAAAATACTAGCTTTTCGCACTTCTGATAATGAGACGTTATGTTAACCGAGCATGTATAGGATATTCATTGTTTCTTGTTCAATTAACTGGCAGTTTAGTTATACAAGTAATTGGATATTTATGGTAAGATGGAGGTGAATGAGAGAAGAATTTATGGAGGTTACTCTATGGACTACAATCTTTTTAGAACTTTACCAGAAATACCAAATCCTAAATACATTGTATTTAGTGATTTTGATGAAACGTACTTTCCTCACCAATTAACCGCCGAACGAAAAAGTCAAATACAAGCATTAGAACAGACTATCGTAGAAAAAAGTAGGGTTTCTGGTTTACTTTTTGGCTTGGTAACGGGTAGTGACATTGAGGCTGTTCTTGAAAAAATGAAGAGGGGTGGATTTCAGTATCTTCCTCATTTTATTGCAAGTGATTTGGGAACAGAAATTCATTATTTCAACAAGTTAAAACAAGGTGAAATTGATGAAGAATGGCTTAGCAGGTTTGATAATAGCAATTACCATCCCGATAAAATAAAAGAGATAGTTGATTTGCTAGCTTCTAAAAATATTGCTTTAGATAGCCAATCACAGATGGGTGCATCAAAATACAAAAGTAATTACTACTATTTCTGCAAGAATGAAGAGGACGATCAATTAAACCTTAACCATATTAGACGAGTTGCTAGTGATTTTAAAATTAGTATAAACATCAATCAATGTAATCCTTTGGCTGGAGACCCAGAGAATGCATATGATATTGATTTTATCCCTTTAGGGACTGGAAAAGACGAGATTGTGAGATATATATTAGCAAAATTTAAGATAGACCGACAAAATGCAATTGCCTTCGGTGATAGTGGTAATGACTTAAAAATGTTACAGGCTGTAAAATTCGGTTATTTACTTGAGAATGCTACAAGTGAGGCAAAAAATGGACATGGACGTTTAACCATAGGTTCTTATTCAGAAGGGATACTTAACACCATTAAAGAGCTAGTTTTGTAGTAGGGGTCACCTTACATGCCCATCAACTTATGGGAAATAAATATCCCCATAACGAAAAAATGAGCTGACTTCTCAAAGTAACTACCTGTAGAAAAAGAAGATTTTCATTTACCCTTACTTAGTAAATCGTTGTTCTCACACTATTTTATAAATTATCGTTCTTTATTTTAAATTAACAGCAATACAAGGAATGAATATACAAAGAAAAACGAAGTCTTGGGAAAGACTTCGTTTTTTCAACGCACAATGAATTACAGAAATTATTAATAGTTTCATATTATTCGACCATTGTCAATGCAGTTCTTTAAGTTTAAAAACCTTGCTTTAGAACCGAAATACTCTCTTTTTAATGTAGTTAAAAACTTTCATATTTTCGTTAGTTTGATAGCAATAGGGATAGTCTCCCTATTAATATTCAAATGGTAGTTCAGAAAAAACCTGTCCTTTCTCCTCTTCATGACCTTCACCACATAATATCACAGCCGGTATAATTAATCCTTCCGTTAACGAAAGCTCTATCATTTCTTCTTTACTTTGCATATTTTCCACCTCGCATATCATAAAATATCATATTAAGATGGAATGGTTTGTCTAATCGTGTCGAAAAAACAGAAGAATATATTTCATCAAATTTTTTCTGTAAATTTACAGTCTATTTCTGGTTATTTGTGACGGATAATGTTTGTCATTGCTGAACTAATAAGGGTTACCATACATTCCCATCAAGCTAACATTTTGATGTCCCCCCAAAGGGGTACGGAAACGATCCAAAGAATAACCCACCACATCTGAATTGTTTTCCATTTAAAGGAGGAACCTATCAGAACAGGATTTAGATGAATCCTACACACCGCTACATACAGAAATACAATGGGCTGAACGTAAATCAAGGGGAAATGTTCAGCAATTAAGGCTGTTAGTGTTAATAAAATTCGTACAAAGATTAGGGTTTTTCCCTCAATTTTTGGATATCCCTCAAACAATTATTCATCATATTGAGGGCACTATACACATCCATCAATTTAAGCATTTAGACTATTTTTGAAGTTAAAAGCACGTTACTATTCTCTTATGTTAATGAGAAAGGGTGACGTGCTTTTTATGAATCTCTCGATTCAAGATGAACTAAAACCATTTTCGGAAGAATTACAACGATATGTTACACCTGTATTTTTAGAAGAACTTGCAAGGGAAATCGGACTTATAAAGCGAAAACGTAAGTTTTCTGGCTCAGACTTAGCTACTATGTGTATTTGAATCAGTCAACAGGTGGCAAGTGATCCCCTAGTACGATTATGTAGTAGGCTTCATGCAGCCACTGGTACTTTACTCAGCCCTGAGGGCTTAAATAAACGTTTAAACGCTAAAGCAGTTTTGTTTTTACAACATATTTTTTCTTTGCTGTTACAACAAAAAATATGTGAACAAACGCAAATTCCTAACCATCTCTTCACTTATTTTGGACGAATCCGTATCCTAGATGCCACCGTATTTCAGGTGCCAAATGCTTTAGAGAATGTATATCGAGGCTCTGGAGGCTGTGCTCAAACAGCCGGAATCAAAATTCAATTAGAATATGATCTGCACAGTGGGGAATTTCTTAACTTTCAAGTTGGACCAGGAAAAAATAATGACAAAACATTTGGCACGGAGTGCTTAGATACCTTACGACCAGGAGATTTATGTATTCGTGATCTAGGTTATTTTTCATTGGAAGACTTAGACCAAATGGATCAACGAGGTACATACTATGTGTCTCGTTTAAAATTAAATACGAATGTATATATGAAAAATCCAGATCCAGAATACTTTAAAAATGGTGCTATTAAGAAGCAATCAGAATACATACAGATCGATGTGAAACGGCTTCTAAACCAACTACAGCCTGGAGAAACATTTGAATTAAAACATGCTTATATCGGTGATAAACAACAACTATTTGCACGTGTTATTTTTAATCGATTAAAAGAAAAGCAACTTCAAAAACGGCGAGCAAAGATCGCGGAAAAAGAAAAGTCTAAAAATAGAGCGTACTCAGAGAAAAGTAAATTGGTAGCTGGATTAAACGTGTACGTGACGAATACACCTTGGGAATGGGTTCCGATGGAACAGGTACATGAATTATATACTTTACGTTGGCAAATAGAGATTGTCTTTAAAACGTGGAAATCACTCTTCAAGATAGACCATTATCGTAATGTAAAACAGGAACGATTAGAGTGCCAATTATATGGAAAGCTAATCGCTATTTTCCTATGTTCCTCTACTATGTTTAAAATGCGTCAATTGCTTTTACAAAAGAAGAAAAGAGAATTAAGCGAATATAAAGCGATTGGGATGATCCAAGATCATCTATTTCTGTTGTATCGAGCAATACAGCAAAACACCCAAGAGATAACAAAGATCCTAACCCGCCTGTTCAACCTTTTACAGAGGAATGGACGGAAATCCCACAGATATGAGAAGAAAACTGTCTTTGATATTATGGGTGTTGTCTATGAGTATAGTGGATTGAGAAAACAAAAGAAAGTTGCATAATTTTTTAAAAATGAAACCCGTTAGGGTTTATTCGGTGTGCTTACTTTTAAGGACATCAAATATTTTAAGAGTTTTTGAGTTCATATGAACAAAAGTTCATTTTGTTTCCGCTCTTAAGTTGATGGGCATGTATGGTGACCCCTACCACGAATAGAACGGTACCTTTTATATATTTTCTTTCGTAATAGTAACCCCATATTCCCTATAAAAATCTAAAATTGCAGATGCATTCACACCCAAATCTAATAGATTTTCCGGAAAGTAAATTCCAGAATCTGGAACCATAATATCAGATGTTTGTAAAATGTTCTCTGCTTGGACAGCTGCTC
>NZ_NADV01000154.1:0-320 GCF_003264175.1 Bacillus sp. SRB_331
CGATAAGCCTCAATTGAAAGTTTGACGGCCAATACCGAATCTGGATAACTGAATTTGTGAAAGAACGACCGTTAGACGTAGAGCATGCAATTCAATCAATAATAACATGGATTCGAGCAGTATTGACAGAAAAGCATCTTCATTTTGCCTAATTGACGTCAGAACGGAATCAGCAAAATGGCCTCAATACAAGATAGAAAAATGCAGAGACAGAAACGGAATCGTCATTGTCAGCATCAATAAACGAATCTTAAACTATTGCAACTGTTCACAATAACACAAAACATGAAAATGTGATATTCAGCGCCAACCGCAAAAAC
>NZ_NADV01000154.1:395-687 GCF_003264175.1 Bacillus sp. SRB_331
GCTGCAATCTGAATATGCACAACGTGAATTGCATTACGAGACTAATGAAAACTGCAAAAGCTTCTGACGTTATATTTACGCTTTTGAAAACAATCTCTCACCGTGCTTGAGTATTTCGAAGCCATGTTCAAAAGTACAATCAGCAGAATGATAAACGATAACGACAGCATCGGGTCTCGGGACAATGGTTGACTCTAAGCACAAAAAAGCCATAGCGTTGCATGAACTGTTTGTAGTTTATTAATCATAAACACAGCAATAACTCGAGCCCGAAAATCCTCAACAAAACAAT
>NZ_NADV01000155.1:0-248 GCF_003264175.1 Bacillus sp. SRB_331
GCCTAGGAAACTTTGGACGTCCTTGACTGTTGAAGGTGTCGCCCAATCGAGGATAGTCTCCACCTTACTTGGGTCCATCTTGATGCTGCTGTCGGTGACCAGATAACCGAGGAATTCGACTTCCTGAGCGTCGAACACGCATTTTTCCAGTTTTGCAAATAAACCAGCTGAACGCAACTTGGAAAGTACTAATCGAACATTAACGTCGTGCTGCAGCGCACTCTCCGAGTAGATCAAAATGTCGTCCA
>NZ_NADV01000156.1:0-308 GCF_003264175.1 Bacillus sp. SRB_331
TTGATGAAGAGACATTATACGAGAAGCAACTTACGAGGGCCATCATACACGTGCAGTTCAATTAGGATTACGGTATGGTATGGTACTGTTTATTATTTCAGAAGTTTTCTTTTTTGTTGCATTTTTTTGAGCGTTCTTTCATTCCAGCTTAGCACCAACGATCGATATTGGGACAATTTGGCCTCCTCAAGGTATTGAGGTGTTAAGTCCGTGGCAAATCCCGTTATTAAATACTTTAATACTATTATTATCTGGATGCAGTGTAACTTGAAGCCATCATGCTATTTTACATGGATGCAGAAAAGAAG
>NZ_NADV01000157.1:0-408 GCF_003264175.1 Bacillus sp. SRB_331
TCAGTGATGAAGCGGTTGATTGTATCGTTCCAAACTAGTCCGGCCTGCTTGAGTCCGTAAAGGCTTTTCTTGAGTCGGCACACTAATTTGGGATCCTCAGAGATAAAACCTTCCGGTTGGACCATATAGATCTCTTCTGGAAGTTCTGCTTGTAGAAAAGCCCCAACCACGTCGAGCTGTCTCAGTGTCAAGTTCAGGGATGCGGCAAGCGCGAATATAATTCGAACTGATGCGAGATGTGCGACGGGAGAGAAGGTCTCGTTGAAGTCAATTCCCGGTCGTTGAGAGAAACCTTTGATAACGAGTCTTGCCTTGAATTTGTGCACGAATCCCTCGTCATCCGGTTTTACTTTAAATATCCATTTGTTAGCGATGGCTTGTCTTCCAATTGGGAGTGGGCAGAGTTCC
>NZ_NADV01000018.1:0-113190 GCF_003264175.1 Bacillus sp. SRB_331
TTTACAAAGGGTACAGATTACAAAAGTACAGCTGCTTTTTTCTTGAAAACATTATTATGCAAATAGCATACTTAACGTAAACTTGCGCTTAACGGTACTTGTGAATAAATTGTGAAATTGCTACTCTATGTTTCTAACTAACATTTTTGCACCAGAACCATATAAAAAGATGACGAATAGTTACGTCTTCTTTTTATATGGTTATATTAGTTACAAAATAATATCATTTAAATAAATCTTCTATTATATTAGCAGGGGATAGTGATAGAAAAGTGTGTTCCTTTTCCTAGTTCACTTTCTATCTCTATATCTCCGTTTAATTCTTTAATAATACTGTACGCAATCATAGTACCAAGGCCAGTACCTTTTTCTGTTGTTGAATAAAATGGCAAGGCAATACGTTTTATTTGTTGGGAAGACATTCCTATTCCTGTATCAATAATATCAATTACAATATTATCTTTTATTTTTTGTATATTTATTTGTAATACGCCACCATTTTTCATAGCCTCAATTCCATTTTGTATGATGTTGGTTAGACATATTTTTAATTTTTCAGTATTAGCATTTATGTAAAGGGAATCTGTTGTAATATGCTGTTTTATTTCAACATTATATGAAAGAGCGAGTGGTGAAATATTATCTTTCACTTGATTTAATATGTAATTAATATCTAGTTCCTCTTTTATAATGTTTTGTGGTTTGGTTAAAGATAAATAGTTATTAATAGTAGATTGTATTTGCTGCATTTCAAGTAACATAATTTCTAAGTACTTATCTTGAGACATCTTAGCACTCTCATCTTCATTTAGTAATTGAGTGAATCCACGTACCGTGGTCAGTGGATTATGAATTTCATGCGCGATCGATGCAGCTAGTTCGCTAGCTATATAAAATTTTTCTGCTCTTTGCATTCTTTCTTTTATTTTATATTTCTCGATCATTCCTTCTATTAAATAAACTGATAATAATACTGTGAAAATATTTATGATTATATAATTGAATAAATATTCAATGAGAGTAGAGTCAATTTTACCACCTGTATTTATTTGCGTTACAATACCGCAGATAGAAAGGGAAGTTGTACATATCAAAATAAGTAGAATACTTAATAATATCTTCTTTTCCTTGAAATAAGTAGGTGACAAGTAACGAAACATGATTGTAATAACAGAAATAATAGTAAAGATAATAAATGATGGGAAGACTCCGCTTCCACCTAAGTAAAACCTATAAGAAAGATATAAAACTCCAATACAAATAATGCTCTTTGTATTTCCATATAGAAAAACTAATATAATGGGAATAAAACGTAAATCATAAATGAACCCAGCGTGTAAATGAAAAGGAAAAGTCATACAAAAAATAATTGTAATGGAGGAAAGTACAGAAATTAATATATTATTACATGCCATTTTTTCTTTATGTTCTAGCCAAAATACTTGGTAACTAAGGATACAAATAATAATAATAAATGTATTTAATAATAGTGTAGGAATTCCCATAGTTTATACCTCTCTGAGAGTTTGTAAGTAGGATTATGTATGTGTTTAATCTAGGTGTTTGATTTTATTAGATTTTCTATCTTTAAAAAAGAAAAGGAAGGGCACTTGAAAAAGTGCTTTTTTACTATTTATATTAAAATCGATGAGGAAGATAGAAATAAAAAGTTACTTTTACTTATGAACAAAAAAATTGAAAGTAGCCCTTGTATAGGTAAAAGATGAAGTAAATTACTGAAATAGTTACGTTTCTCTGGAGTGAATATTCCGAAAAAACATTGTGTATGGCGAAATCCATTTTATAACCTTCGCCATATTAACATGTAACTTATTAAATTACAAAGAAAAAATTAAAAATTATTATTTTTAATTTTTTCTTTGTAATTTTAATTTATTTAAAAACGTAAAAGTATTCAAGAGGTTACCATTGAGATGCTAGTCTACTTAGACCAATATTCGAACTTCATAATAACGTTGTTACTTTTTTACTAATATTCTTAATACTAATTTTAGTATAATTAATTGAAAGTTCCGATAAATATCTACGTACCCCTTTTTTTATATCATTTTATATTAAATACAATGATATTTATTGTCACATAATAATGCAAATTTCCAGTAAACTAATAGAAAAAATCCTATAAAAACATAATTTACTATCTTTTATATAAACATTGCAGGTGTAAATGCAATAAAATTTCATTATTAATACATATATTCAATCTGAAAATATCTGTTTACATATTAAAATATCTTTGTAGTGGTCCTTCATGCCAAGAATCGTTTCCGTACTCCAACTACCGTTATTCTAGTATTTTACCAAGTTTCTTATTTTGTTAAGGTATCCTAATATTGTTACTTTCGTGAAATGAAATGTTTTAATATTATAATTTATAGTGGATATTGAGAAAATAAATAATTTGTAAAAATAATATAATATTTGTAACTTTATGTCTTATAATATGAAATATCTTCGTTGTGATTATTTTAAATATTTGAATAATACATCGGATTCATTTTATCTAGGGAGGTTTTAAAATTTGGGAGAAGAGTTGTTAAAAGAGTTTTTGCATTATTATCAGTACTAGCATTATTCTTTAATGTGTTTCTACCGAAGGCAAATGCGGAGGTTATGACGCATGAAAAGTATTCAATGAACTGGAGTTATAGCAACAGTTTAGGTAAGTACATTCGAACTGAAATTATTAAAAATTCAAGCGGTCAAATTGCTTATTGTTTAACTCTTGGCTTAAAATCACCAAATGGTGAAGATCTTCCTGAAATGGGGAAAACAGATAATGTAGTATATAGGGTTCTATTAAATGGTTTCCCACAAAAAAGTATAGAACAACTGGGAGTAGCTAATAAGAATGAAGCACATTATGCAACTCAGCTTGCGGTTTGGAATGCAATAGGTCAACTTGATGTAAATGAATTAAAGCATGAAAATAAAAATGTTGAAAAAGCGGCTAAGACAATTATTAATGCTGCAAATAAAAGTGAAGATACTCAAGATATTTTTATGAATGTGATTCCTGCTGAAAAGCAAAAGGCAGAATTAAAGGGTGAGTTTTTTGAAACAAACCTATACACAGTACAAACAAATGCTAAGAGTGGTTCTTATAAAGTAGTAGCGAAAAATGCACCTAATGGAGTTAAAATTGTTAGTGAAAATGGAGAAGTGAAAGATCAGCTTTCAGTTGGGGAAAAAATCCGTATCCAAATTCCTAAAGATACAAAAACAGGTGAATTTAATCTAAGTGTTGCTGCAAATTTAACTAAAGTTCAAGCAATTGCTTATCGCGGTACTGATACTGTTCAGAATGCTACAGTGCTACTAGAAAGAAATGAGGAAAAGCTTAGTAGTGACCTTGCAGTAAATTGGGAAGCTGCTGGTTCTTTAAAAATTAAAAAGGTTGGGGAAAATGGAGAAGTATTAGCTGGTGCAGTATTTGAAGTCTTTAATGCAAATAATGAATCAGTTGGAAAAATCACGACGGGTGCTGATGGTACTGCAGAATTAAATAACCTACCAATTGGTACCTACACAGTAAAAGAAATTAAAGCACCAACAGGTTATGTTTCAGGTGATAAACCACAAACTATTGAAGTTAAGACAGGGGAAATAGGAGCTGTTCAAGTAGTAAACAACAAAGTAAAAGGTAACATCGAAATAAAAAAACTTAGTGATTCAGGTAAGATGTTACCTAATGTTGAATTCACGGTCTTTACTGAAGATGGAAAAGAAGTGAAAAAAGTAGTAACAAAAGAAAATGGAATTGCAAATGTTGATGGTCTTACGTATGGTAAATATTATTTCTTAGAGACAAAAACACCTAATGGATATATTGGAAATAAAACAAAGTATCCTTTTGAAATTAAAGAGCACAATAAAACACTTACTTTTACAGTGGAAAATACAGAAGTGAAAGGTAGTGTGAAATTACTAAAAGTAGATAATGAAGATATCAGTAAAAAATTAGAAGGTGCAGTATTCGAGTTAAAAGATGCAAGCGGGAAAGTAATTGGGGAATATAAGACAGATAAAAATGGTGAAGTTAACGTCAAAGATTTAGCGTATGGTAAATATTCATTTGTAGAAAAGGCTTCTCCAAATGGTTACGTTCTTATTACAGAACCAATTGTGTTCGAAATAAAGGAACACGGAAAAATTATTGAGTTATTAGCAGTTAATCATCTTATCAAAGGTGATCTAGAAATTACAAAAGTTGATGTAGCTGATGGAAACAATAAGCTTCCGAATGCAGAGTTTGCTATTTATAATGAAGCAGGAAAAGAAGTAGTTAAAGGGAAAACAGACGATAAAGGTATCGCGAAGTTTGAAAAGTTACCATTTGGAAAATACACATATAAAGAAACTGTTGCACCAAAAGGTTATGTATTGAATGAAGAAATATTCTCTTTTGAGATCAAAGAGAATGGTCAAATCATTAAACATATTGTCAAAGATGAAAAGATTCCATCAGTAAAAACAACAGCTACTGATAAAACCGATGGTACAAAAGAAATGCACACTTCTAAGTCTGTAACAATCCAAGATAAAGTGGAATACAAAGACCTACAAGTAGGTAAAGAGTACACTTTAAAAGGTAAATTAATGGATAAAGAGACTAATAAACCATTAGTTGTAAATGGTAAAGAAGTAACTGCTGAAACTAAGTTTACACCAAAAGAAGCAAACGGTTCTATTACACTAGATTTCACTTTTGATGCAACTGGTTTAGAAGAAAAAGAAGTAGTAGTATTCGAAGAGTTACTGAAAGACGGAAAAGTTGTTACTACACATGCTGATATCAATGATAAAGGTCAAACAGTTAAGTTCGTTAAGCCATCAGTAAAAACAACTGCTACAAACAAAGCTGATGGTGGAAAAGAGATTCATTCAAAGGATTCTATCACTATTCAAGATAAAGTAGAGTATACTAACTTAGTTGTTGGTAAAGAGTACACTGTAAAAGGTAAATTAATGAACAAAGCTATTAACAAACCATTATTAATTGATGGTAAAGAAATAACAGCAGAGACTAAGTTCATTGCAAAAGAAAAGAATGGTTTTGTAACATTAGACTTTACTTTCGTTGGTGCTGAACAGCAAGGAAGAGAAGTAGTTGTGTTTGAAGACTTATTGCATGAAGGTCAAGTAATTGCAACTCACACTGACATTAACGATGTAGGTCAAACAGTTCGATTTGTAGAGCCTTCTATTAAAACGACAGCTACAAACAAAGCTGATGGTTCTAAAGAGTTAGACGCTTCTAAATCTGTAACAATCCAAGATAAAGTGGAATACAAAGACTTAATCGTGGGTAAAGAGTACGTTGTAAAAGGCAAACTAATGGATAAAGCAACAAAAAACCCATTATTAGTTGATGATAAAGAAGTAACAGTAGAATCTAAGTTTACTGCAAAAGAAAAAAATGGTTCTATCACATTAGATTTCACATTTAATGCTTCTGCATTACAAGGTAAAGAAGTAGTAGTATTTGAAGAACTGTATCAAGATAATATCTTAGTAGCTATTCACGCTGAATTTGAAGATAAGGGACAAACAGTGAAATTCAAAGAGGTAAAACCGGAACAACCTAAACCAGAACAGCCGAATCAAGATAAAAATACTCCAACATCAGAGCAACCTAAAGAGCAAGTAAAAGAGCAACCACAACCTAAGAAAGAAATTCAATCTAAAATTGGATGGTTACCGCAAACAGGCGCTGACCTTACAAGTTGGATCTCTATGGCTGCAGGTGCATTATTGTTAATTGTTGGTGGAGTGATTTTCCTAAAACGTAAAAATGCATAAAAATTAAAAAATAATTTAGTCCTATTTACAGTATTTTAATCTATTTGCTTATTTTTGAGTTGTTGTAATAATTCCCTGTTTTCTTTTCCTTAGCCTCCAAAGTGTCAGCTTCTAAATTCACTGTGAGACAAAATCCCTTAGCTATTTCAAAAGGTCTCATAGAGAACTGGGGGATATAATGCTCTTTTTTTACAAACTGTGTTTTTTCTGCCGTGATAAAGCAACAAATCCTTTCCTGCTATCATTATAGAGATAATTTTATCAAAAAAAGAGAGCGTTATCTCTTCAATTTAGATAAATGGGACACAAAGTAGTATGGTGTGACAGAAGTGGCTTTGGCCTTACTGAAATGTTAAAGGGAATTTTCATTCATATAGATTGTTTTAAAAAAGATGCGAAGTCAATTCTATGACTTTGCACCTTTTTATTTCACTTGAACTTTGTTTAAGCGCGTTTATCTACTCATTGTTACGCGTGAATTGCGTTTAAAATCGACACTTTATTCGTAGTAAATAATACATAATTTTGTTTTACAGTTCTAATTAATATACGATCAGTTGTCCCATATGCTGTTCCGATACGGATTGCACTTGGTTCTTCAACACCCGCATAGGTAGCATCTTCGGTAACCTCAATCACATCACGTAATGGAATCGTGACCTCCGCAAATTGCCATGAAATAATTAACTCTTCTTTTGTTTTTTTGACATCAATACCTAGCATTATACCAAGACCTTTCTATAATAGAATGCTACACTTCTTATCTTATTATACAAATTTTTAGATTATTTTTCTACATGTATGAATAGAGCTGATATTTTAAGGGTGCCAAAAGAAAGGGAAGATATACTATCAATCTATTAAGGAATACGTTATGAAGAAAAGTTCACAGGGAATTAATATGGATTTGATATGGTTGAAGTATGATGAATGAGTAACAGTAGGAGTTGCAGGAAGGAAATGAATGATGAGACTTAAATTAGTAGGAACCTTAACTTGTATAGTAGTAATGCTAGGTATCTTTATCATTTACACCAATATATCTATTGGTAAAGAACCATATAAGACAAACCATGAAACTAGTGAAAACTCCATAAATAAAGAAAAAAATAGTAAGCAAAATGGGACTTCAAATAAGATAGCAAGTTCCTTTGCTAGTATACAGGCTGTAGTAAATAAGGAATATGGTTTACCCGAAGACTATATGCCAGAGGATTTAGTTGTACCAAATGTACCGTTCTCATTTAGTGGAACGGTAGAAAAGAGTCATCTTCGTAAAGAAGCAGCGGAAGCGTTAGAAAAACTATTCCTTTTAGCTAAGCAAGATGGGATCCAGTTGAATGCTGTTTCAGGATTTCGTTCCTATGAGTATCAAAAAGGTCTGTATGCCAACAATGTTAAAAAGAAAGGGCAAGAGCATACGGATCGCTTCTCTGCAAAGCCAGGGCATAGCGAACATCAAACAGGGTTAACGATGGATGTTTCTTCTAAAAGTGCGAACAATGAACTAGAGCTATCCTTTGCGAATACGGAGGAAGGAAAATGGCTGAAAGAAAACGCGCATCGTGCAGGGTTTATCATTCGTTATCCTAAGGGGAAGGAAAGTATTACGGGTTATGCATATGAACCTTGGCATATTCGCTATGTAGGAGATATTGCTGAAAATATATATAAGGAAAAACTGACTTTAGAAGAATATATGAATCTGTGAAAATAGAATTGAAGAGTTAAACTGTATTCATTGTTTATGAATGCTACTTTTTCTATTAAAAAGCCTAATTTCTCAATGTTTTGTAGAGAAATTAGGTTTTTTTCATCACTTCATTAGAGTTTTTTAGGCTTCGTTCGTTGGTATACTTCACACAATATTATAAAGGAAATAGAACTTACTGAAGATAACATATGAATGTTTTATAAATGTATCAAAAAAGTGAACAAAATCGTTATTTTGCACAACAAGGTAGTCAGCTTAATGAAATAACTGCTTGTAAAAAAAGAAGCCCTACAGGAAATATTACAGGGCTTCACCAAGTTGAGTTATGTCGTATTCACAAGGGATTTTAACATGATATTTGTGTTGAATAAACTGGTAAATCTGTCCAAGTAATTTGGAGCTATTTTATAAAAAAAGAGAAGCGCTTAATCAGGACGCTCCTCTTAATGCCAATACACAATAACTATCCCATTATACTGTATAAGCGTAAAATATTTAACAATTACCTTCATGGTAAATATTTCATTTTGTCTTAGTACCTTTAAATCACGAAAAAAGGTTCCGCTGTTTCCAACAGAACCTTTCCTAAAATGGCAAAGAGTAACTCTTACCTTACTCTTTGTTCATATACTACAGGAGTTTTAATGAAAATCCAAGGCTCCTTATATTGAGAAATAAAGAAGAATCATTCTAAAGAATCTTATCTTTGTTATAAATATAAGAGCAGTTAGCAAAAACTAACTGCTCAATACAAGGAGATACAGAGAAAACTAAATGGATTTTGGCATACAGCCTATCAACATTATGGACATAATATTGATTTTTATTCGAAGGAATTCATGTTTTACAAATCAGATTATGATAGTCGATATTCTCCATATTGACCAGAAAAGAATCAAGAATTCTAGTGAAATTCCAAGTGTTCTTTTCCTAGTTTTTTGAAATTCTTTTACTAAATAGCCAATAGCGCTAATTGCTATAAGAATGAAAAGAATAAGTTCTAGTGTAACTGGCATTTGATTTACTCCTAATCTTTTAATTTAATTTAGTATATAACGATTATAAGATATTTTTTTGTGGTTAGTGGTGAGAAATTAAACAAAACCATCTCTTTACGAAAAAAGGTCCTGTTGTCTCCAACAGAACCTCTCCTAAAATGGCAAAGAGTAACTCTTACCTTACTCTTTGTTCATATACTACAGGAGTTTTAATGAAAATCCAAGGCTCCTTATATTGAGAAATAAAGAAGAATCATTCTAAAGAATCTTATCTTTGTTATAAATATAAGAGCAGTTAGCAAAAACTAACTGCTCATCTCCAAGGGGGAACAAGGAGAAAAATCTAATGTCATCTATATTATTGACGGAATATTGAGTTTTACTCATAAAAAACTACGTTTAACTTAATGCATAACCCACAGTCAAAGTTAGTGTTAAAAACACTGATAATAACAATGTTAGTAAGACTGTTGCTACACTCCTAAGCATCGCAATCCAATTATTCATCTTAGAAAATCCTATAATGCCAGCAAAAAAAGTTCCTATTGTTAAAACTAGTAATATAAATAAAGGGTGAATGTGTAATGAATCCGTGAAAAATTTGAATAATTCAAGTGGAATTTCAAAATATAAACGGAATAGTCCAACGCAAATCAAAGAGCATATAAAGGACCATAGATTGAGGTTATGCTTCATAGCTTTCTCCTATGTTTTCAAAATAGTTTTACTCAATTTTAATGGGAAATGAAGGGAAAAGATAGAGGTTATAAATTAGAATCAATTTTTAAACAAAACAATCCTTTTAATAGAAAGCGAGGAATAACAATGGGACTCGGAAACCGTGGGATGGCATTTGAAATGCTTATCAATCTAGCGAATGAAATGTATCATAGAAACAATTAAAGAAAAAGGCGCTTCTATTAAGTCGTTAAAAGACAATTGGCTTGATACTACAAGCGATAATCCATACAGCACTTTCCTACTCACTGTAATGGCTGGTGTTAATCAGTTAGAACGTGACCTAATTCGAATGCGGCAACGAGAAGGTATTGAACTAGCTAAAGAGCGTGGTGTTTATAAAGGGCGCCCTAAGAAGTACGATGATGATAATCCTAATATGGAACATACTTTAGATCTGCTTGCAAACCGAAAGGAAAACAAGCTTACAGTAAAGAAGATATGTGAAGTTACAGGTGTAAGCCGCACGGTTCTTTATGAGAGAGCAAAAGAAAAGGGAGTTATGTAGATTTTAAAGCAGCGAATCCGCTGCTTTTTTATTTTATCAAATAAATTGTTTTTGAGTAGAAATGAAAATAGGGGTTTGCCTTAAACATTTATTATTAATCAAGAATATGAGTATAGAAACAGGCTTAAAATTTGTAATGGTGGAGGGGATTGTTGTGGACATAACTCAAAGTGTGGTAAGAATAGTGGTTAATGGGAAAGACCTTCCGTTCACTTCAGTTCAAACCTCTGCATGGAATCATGGACCTGTAAATGATTTAATCGTTTCGACGAATCAGAGAGTGAATGAGCTTTATCAATTCATGTGGTCACAAGTACCAGTTACGATCTCGGTGTATTTTCTTCAAGGGGCGGACTTAATGAGATTCGCTAGGATCGCTGGAATTAATGAACGTGTAACGGGAGAATATATATATCATTTCATTTGGGGATAAGAAGAATTCAAAGGAGCTTAACAGCTGCTTTTTTATTTTGCATAGAAAAAGGAACCATAATAGGCTCCTTAATTTGATTCAGAAGTTGTGTAGTTTTTCTTGATGATATCTTTTATGTTGATAATTAAGGATATAAGGAATCCAGCAGCTAGGATACCGTTTACCCAGTAATATGTATTCCCGGATGTAAATTTATTATAAAAGGAATCGATATTATAATACACTAAGCCTGCTGAAATGACGGTAGAGATTACTAACGTACCAAAACTTTTCATGACGCTGCCCTCCGATTCTGAAATTTTAGACTTTTAATACAATTGTACATTTAAATAAAAAGGTTTACAAAGGAATTACCATAAGGAGGAGTTATAACGAGTTTCTTCCAATTGATGGTTTTTATTTTTGAAAAAATAACTATTTTATAAAAAATATTTTTTTGACCCCCATAAAATTATTTGTTTCTTCGAATATATATAAGTAGAAGAAAACAGTAGAAGAAAACAAATGGAATAAAAAGCTAAAATTACCAAAAATATAGCGAAGAGTTATTCAAAGATTGCAGCTAAAATAGAAAAGAGCAAGAAGAACAAGTGGTATTGCAAAAGAAAACAAGAAAGTAATACAAAATACAGACTTCACTTTAGTACAAGTGGAAAAAATAGTCATATAAAAAGTCGGCCTCGAAAAATATGAGCACCAGCAAGAAGACAAGCCCAAAGAAAAGTACTAAGAAAATGTGGTTAAATGGTCACTTGTTTAGTGGCCATTTTGCTATTTGAAGCAGAAGGAGGCAGGGAGATTACTAGTGTTGAGTTTAGTAATGAAAATCTTAAAAAAAACGAAAATAGAAGATATCGTATTTAACATACAAAACAACGGAGGAGATAAGGAAGCTTTTATCGTACAGTATCAGCCGTTTATTAGAAAATCAATCTCGTCTGTCTGCCGCAGGTACATTACAGAACAGGATGATGAATATAGTATTGGATTGTTTGCGTTTAACGAAGCAATTGAACAGTATTCATATAAAAAAGGAAAATCTTTTCTAGCGTTTGCTGATCTTCTTATAAAAAGAGATGTAATTGACTATATACGCAAGGAGTCTAAGCATAATCTTGTCTTTTTAAAAGAAGATAAGCAAGAGGAAATATTAGAAATACAAGTATCGCTTACGGAGTATATGAAAGAGATGGAAAATAGTAACCGTAAGGAGGAAATTCTTCATTTTCAAAGTGTGCTAGCTGAGTTTAAAATCACATTTTCAGAGCTTGCTAAGGAATCCCCTAAGCATCGTGATACGCGTGAGCACTTAATAGAAATTGTAAAGATTATTATAAAAGACGAGAAAATGATGGAAGAGCTGTTCCGAAAGAAAAAGTTACCCCTTAAACATATTGAACCACGTGTTAGGGTAAGTCGTAAAACGTTGGAGCGACATCGAAAATACATTATTGCGATGTGTATTATCTTTGCAAACAACTATACATATATTCTGGATTATATAAGAGGGGAGAAGCATGATGAATAAAGGAATTGTGATGGATATAAAGAAACATAACGTAGTTGTTTTAACTCCAAATGGAGAGTTTATTACGTTTAAAAGAAAAGTACACTCTTACATGATTGGAGAGGAAATCTCGTTTAACGAACAAGAGCAAAGAGCACCGCGTTTTTCAATGCCACCTTTCTTAAAGCCTACAACAGTAATTGTTGCTGGTTTTCTATGCGTATTGCTGTTCTTCTACAATCAACCAGAAGAAAAAGTGTTTGCTTATGTCTCAGTTGATATAAATCCAAGTTTAGAGGTGAGCGTAACGGAAGATCTTCGTGTTATAGATTTGCGGGCTTGTAATGATGACGGAAGGCGTATTTTAAAAGAAATGAAAGGGTGGGAAAATAAGCATCTGCAAGATGTGATACGCACTATTATAAAGCAGAGTCAAGAGGATAAGTACTTAACGAATGATAAGCAAGTTATGCTAACAGCTGTTGCAAAGGACAAGTCGCTAGAACCACAGTTGGAAAAGGTTATGCAGGAATTAAAGAAAGAGTATGAGATAAAACATATTACAGTTGAATATCAAAGCAGTACGATGCAAATGCGGGAGGATGCCAAGAAAGCAGGGGTTGGAACGGGCGTTTATATAAAACAAGAGAATGAGAAGCAAAAATCGCTTACTCCACCTGCACCTCCGTCTAATCAAGAACAACAAAAGTCATCTTCTGATGCATCATCGGACGCATCTCCTGTAAAAGAAGAAAGCAACGAGAAGAAAGAGCATATAGAACAAAAGCAATCTAATGAACAACAACCGAAGCAAATAAAAGAAAATAATGGGAATCAGCAAGAGAACAACGGAAGAGGATCACAAGGAAATAATGGAAATGGGCAAGGAAACAACGGCAGAGGGTCACAAGGAAATAATGGAAATGGGCAAGGAAACAACGGCAGAGGATCACAAGGAAATAATGGAAATGGGCAAGGAAACAACGGAAGAGAGTCACAGGGGAATAATGGAAATGGGCAAGGGAACAACGGAAGAGGGTCCCAAGGAAATAATGGAAACCAGCAAGGGAACAACGGAAGAGAATCGCAAGGGAATAATGGGCATCAGCAAGAGAATAACGGAAGAGAATCGCAAGGGAATAATGGAAATGGTCAAGGGAACAACGGAAGAGAATCGCAAGGGAATAATGGGAATCAGCAAGGGAACAACGGCAGAGGGTCCCAAGGAAATAATGGGAATCAGCAAGAGAACAACGGTAGAGGGTCCCAAGGGAATAATGGACATCAGCAAGAGAACAATGGCAGAGGGTCTCAGTAAGGAAAGCTCCTACCACATAATATTTAGTGAAAGAAAAATCTATAGAATATTGAACGGAGGGGAGATTCCTTCCATCTGAAGATATTTTTTAACATTTTTTTAAAATGACGGACATAAAATCGTATATCCTTTCGAATTATATATATGGATATCATTAATGTTTATATAAAAGGGGAGAAAAAATATGAAAGAAATGTATGAAGAAATCACTGAAGTATTGAAGGTATTAGCACATCCTGTCCGTTTATCATTAGTAAAAATAATGCTTGCAAAAGGTCCTATTAACGTAACGACAATGTATGAAACATTACAAATGCCTCAAAGTACAATTAGTCAACATTTATCTAAACTAAAAGCTACAAAGGTCGTTACAGGTACTCGGAAAGGGTTAGAAATTTTTTATGAAGTAACAGATAATCGTACAAAAGCGATATTATTAAGCTTGGCTTAAAGGGTAACTGTTTAGATTTCAAAATTAAGTAAGCAATTCAGCGACTATAATTTTCTTATTAACATTAGTCGTATGTGTTGTTGTTTTTAATTTGTTTAATACATTTCTTTATTAGGGTCTTGCCGTATCACTATCAAGCTAAAGTTTAAATGGATTATAAAAATGAAAGTTTTCTTATTAGGGTCTTTTTGTTAGCTTGATAGTGATGTGCCATTCCCACTAGTATGTAAAGAATTTGGTAGTTTTTTTAGTCATTTAATCTTTTGATCTGATGGTCTTTTCCCCATTCAAATAGTTCATCCATAATTTGCATTAAAGATTTTCCATGTTCGCTTATTGTGTACTCAACCTTTGGTGGTACTTCTTGATATACAGTACGATGGATAATCCCATCAGCCTCAAGTTGCCGAAGTTGCTGTGTGAGAACTTTTTGTGTAATGTTTGGAATTTCTCGTTTTATTTCATTTGTTCGCATTTTTCCATCCGCCAAAACACATAAAATATGAATTTTCCATTTTCCACCGATCACGTCGAGTGTCGTTGCGATTGGGCAATTATCATTTTGATTCATATAACACCTCCAAAGGTACTTTAAGGTTCCTATAGCACTTTAAAGTACGTACTTTTCAATTATATGTGACTCATTCATACTAATACTAAAGCGTTTGAATTATTTATAAGGGGGAAGAAAATATATGAAAACACTTGTAATTGTAGCACATCCTGATATTGAAAAGTCTCGAATTAATAAAAGATGGGTAGAAGAACTTGAGAAATATCCAGATGAAATAACGGTGCATGAATTATATAAAGTGGCACCAAATTGGGAATTTAATATTGAAGAAGAACAAAAGCTGTTAGTAGAGCACGACCGATATATATTTCAATTTCCACTCTACTGGTATAGCTCACCACCATTATTAAAAAAATGGTTCGATGATGTATTAACATATGGATTTGCCTACGGATCAAAAGGGGATAAAGTGAAGGGGAAAGAATTTGGTTTAGCTATTTCTATGGGTGGCTTAGAAAAAGACTATAAAAATAGTGGAATTACAATGGATGAATTAACGAAACCATTCCACGCTACGAGCTTATATACAGGAATGGAATTTATACCATCATTTTATTTATATGGTGCGGAATATGAAATCAGTGATGAAGAGATTGACAAAAGTGCACCTGAGTATGTGAAATATGTGATGAATAAGGAGTTTTCTAATATATAAGGAGAAATAGCCATTTACTTGTTAAGTAGATGGCTATTTTTGTTTATCCCGCATTAACCGCCCGTAAGGTGTGGACTAATAATCAGTGGGGATGAACACCCCACATCGACTAAAGATTCACTTCATTTAAATTCACTAAGTTTAATCTTTAGTAAATTAATAATTAATCTGGTAAAATAAAAACCCTAACATATATAAAGGGGAGTTTTACTTGAGAACGATGCGACAATTATTACAAAAAAGAGCAATGCAGTCACCAAATTTGGAAGCGCTTATCGGTGGAGAGAAAAGGTATTCGTTTCAGCAGTATAATGAACGAGTAAATCAGCTTGCACATTATTTGTTACATACCGGTGTGAAAAGAGGGGATCGTATAGGAATTCTATGCAAAAATAATCATCCGTTTCCAAGCGTTATGATGGCAAGCTTAAAAATTGGAGCGGTATTTATTCCGCTTAATCATCAGCTTACTGCTTATGAATTAGAATCGATTGTAAAAGAAGCGAGATTAAAAGTATTAGTTATTGATGATGAATTTAGTGAAGTTGTATTAAAGATTAATGCAGTTAAAGAAATTCCTTATGTAATTGAGACGACAAAAGAAGGATTTGGCTCATTTGAATTAAAATTAAAGGAACAGCCAATAACAGATCCGAATGTGGAAGTTCATGAAGATGATGATGCCATTTACTTATTTACTTCAGGAACGACTGGACAGGCAAAAGCATGTGTAATTGGTCATAAAAACTTACATCATTATTTTACTGAAATTGCGGGGCAAAGAGAAATTCCAGCAGGTGAACGCTTTTTATCAGTGCACCCATTGTTTCATATGAGTGGCGTGCTTTCTATTTTAAATTGTATTTATCATGGCATTACGATGGTCTTTTTAGCTGATTCGAATCCTACTCTTATTTGGGATAAGATTGAAGAAGAGAAAATTACTACAATGCTTGCGTTCCCAGCTGTTTATAGTTACATGCTTGATGAATTAGATAAAAAAGAGCGCAACATTTCGGCCTTTAAAGTAGCGCAAAGTGGTGGTACAAAGGTGCCAGAAACACTCATTCAAAAATATATGGAAAAAGGTATTTATATGGTGCAAGGTTATGGGAGTACAGAAGGTTGGGTAGTAACTTCTTGGCATCCAAATATGGGAAAAGAAAAAATGTCTTCTGTAGGGAAAACTTTGAAACATGTAGAGCTGAAAATTGTTCATCCAGAAACAGGTGATGAGCTAACAACAAATGAAGTTGGAGAGATCCACGTAAGAAGCCCGTACATGTTTAAAGGATATTGGAATAATGAAATGGCGACAAAGAAGGTAGTAAAAGATAATTGGTTTAACATGGGTGATGCCGGTATGATAGATGATGATGGGTTTCTACATATTATGGGAAGATATAAAGACGTTATCGTACGCGGTGGTGACAACGTATATCCAGATCAAGTAGAAGATGTAATTCATGAAATAAATGGTGTTTTAGAAGTTGCAGTAGTTGGGATTCCAAATGACTTTTGGGGGGAGGTTCCAACAGCTTACATTGTAAAGGATATTCAAACGTCTTTAACAGAAGAAGAGATTATTCAGCATTGTAAAGAAAAACTAGCAAGCTATAAAATACCAGAAGTTGTATTTATGGACGAATTACCGAAAAACGCTTTAGGGAAAGTGTTGAAGAGGGAATTAAGGGATGTTTTTCTTGTGAAATAAAAGGTTATTAAATAATGAAGAATCCAGTTATGTAAAAAGCATAACTGGATTTTTGTTTATAAAAAACATAATGATTTACTAGATTTTGTATTTTGTGTAAGATAATAAAGAATATTCAATTAACAATTAAAGGAAGAGATATAAATGAAGCTGCCACTATTACAAGTAGAGACAGAGAGACTGATTATTCGTCCATTTCAAAAAGAGGATTATGAAAGTTGGTTAGATGGATTCAATAAGAGGTTATCATCTCAATATAAATACGATGATGGCTATCATGACATGTCGTCTTCAACAAAAGAATGGTTCACGGAATGGATAAGAGGATTTGATGAGGCGGCACGACGGGATGAAATGTATGTGCTAGGTATTTTTCAGAAAGAAGATGGCGCCAATATTGGAAAGCTAGAACTTATAAAAATTTTACGTATGGACTATCAATGGGCGATGATGGGTTACTCTATTCATAATCAACATTGGAAAAATGGATACGGAGCAGAAAGTGTAATAGCTGCGCTGCCGTTATTTTTTAATGGCCTTCAATTTCATAGAATCGAATTACATATACATATCGATAATGAGCCATCTATTCGTCTTGCAGAAAGAGCTGGTTTTTCATTTGAATGTACGAGAGAGGCATTTTCTATGGGGAATGGTAAGTGGGCAGATTTTCTTATTTATTATAAAAATAAGGAGATGGATATATGAGGGTACTTATTACAGGTGGAAATCGTGGATTAGGGTTACAGCTAGTGAAAGTGTTTCATGAAAATGGACATATTGTTTATCCGCTAGTTAGAACTGAGGTTGCGGTAACGCAATTGAAGAAAATGTTTAGTTCTAGATGTTTTCCTATATTAGCAGACTTATCGATTGATGAGAGTACGGAGCAAATTAAGAACCAGCTGGAGGAATATACAAAGTATATTGATCTAGTTATAAATAACGCTGGAATTACTGGTAAGGAAACCGAGATTTTACGTACAAATTCTGAAGAGTTAATGGAACTATTTAATGTTCATTGCTTAGGAGTTATTCGAGCTGTAAAAGGTACATATATGGCTTTAACTAAGTCGAATCAACCAAGAATAATAAATGTATCCTCTCGTTTAGGTTCATTACATAAAATGGCCGGAAAAGAATTTCCACAAGGGCAGTTCTCATATTCATATCGAATTGCTAAAGCCGCACAAAATATGTTAACGCTCTGCTTACAACAAGAGTTTGAGAATAAAGGAATTCGTGTAACCGCAATTCACCCTGGAAAATTAAAGACTGACATTGGTGCCTTTGATGCGAATATGACTCCGGCTGAAGGAGCACAAAATATATATGATTGGGTAATAGATTCAAATGAGAAGGTTTCAGGGAAGTTTATTGAGCCGGGTGTAGGTGAAATAAAGTGGTGAAGTACGATCTTACAGTTGTTCAAAATTTATTTGGTCCTTCGAGAAAAGTATTAAATGGTTTACCAAATGCAGTAACGATTGAAGAAATAGAAGAAGATGTTTTTTATAGCGTACAAACTTACAAAGAAAAGGTAAGTAGATTTGAAGAAGTTTGTTTTAACTGGGAGTTAAAAAGAGCGAGTATTGTATTAAACAAAAGGTTTAGTAGTTATAACGCAAGTGTAAAAGTGTTACTTGATGAGGGCTTTGATTTGTACGCGGCAAAGATAGAAGTGTGTAGAGAGTTGAACAATATAGAGGCGCTTGAAAAACAATATACATATCGCTCGATAGAAGAAGGGACATTATCGGAAAGGGAATTCACATGCATCTGGGAGCAATGTATGTTGGAATCAGGAAATCGACCGTCAATTCTGAATGTCGATGAACATTTGCATTCAGTGCAAACAGAGTTAGGTAAAGGTTGGGAAAAGTCATGCATTGTTTTTTATGATAAAAATGAGCCGATTGGTTTGTCCATACCGTATATAGAGCCTGGAACAGAAAGTGAAGGACGATTATTTTACTTTGGGGTAATGCCTTATTATCGCGGGAAAGGAATTGCTTCCCAACTGCATCTTCAATCTTTACATATGTTAAAGGAAATGGGGGCTACTTATTACATCGGAAGCACACATACTTCAAATGAAAAGATGCAGAGGATATTTTGGAGAAATAATTGTGTGATAAAAACGGAGATAGAGAGTTATTATAAATTATTTAAAAAGGGTTAGGAGATAGGTAAATGAAGAACATAAACGTATTTCATTACGACGCATTTACGAATAAAACTAATATGGGAAATCCAGCAGGTGTTGTACTAGAGGCGGATGGATTAACGGAAGAGGAAATGCAGCGTATTGCTGAAAAGGTTGGATTTAACGAAACGGCTTTTGTTCTTTCTTCAGAAGTAGCAGATGTAAGAATTCGCTATTTTACACCTGGTCATGAAAATGATTTATGTGGTCATGCGACAGTAGGGACTATATATGCACTTCATGAAAGAGGTTTATTAGAAGGGAAACATAATTTAACAATTGAAACGAAGGCAGGGGTTTTGCCAATACATATAGGTACGAATGAAAATGGGGAAACATTTATTAAAATGAGACAAGCAACACCTCAGTTTCAAAGTTTTTCAGGTTCCAAAGAGGCATTAGCTAAAAGTATTGGTCTTGAAATGAATGATTTAGATGAAAATGTACCGATTGTATATGGAAGTACTGGTATTTGGACTTTAATTGTACCTATTAAAAAACTTGAAGCATGTGAAAGGATGAAACCTAATAATAGTGAATTTCCATCTGTATTAAAAGAAATGCCAAAGGTTGCTATTCATCCAATTTGCTTGGAAACATATGATGCAGAAGCAAAAATGCACGGTCGTCATTTCTCATCACCTTATTCTGGAACGATTGAAGATCCAGTGACAGGAACAGCTTCAGGTGTAATGGGAGCGTATTATGTGACGTATTTGGAGAAAGATTTTGACCATGAATTGGAGTTAATCGTTGAGCAAGGACAGGAAATAAATAAAGATGGCCGTGTGACGGTTTATGTAACGAAAGATGTAGAAAATGAGAAGTTACAAATAGATATTGCTGGAACGGCGGTGTATGTAAAAGAGTTTGAAATTTCAATATAAAGTGAAACTTTAATCAGTGGGGGTTTTGTTCATCCCCCACTGATTATCAACCCTCACCAATCGGGCTTTTACGGGCAGTTGATTCCCCACCTAACTTCTTTGCTTCCGCTGAATTTTGAGGTGGAGGTCTTACTGCACGGCAAATAGCGGGATAAAAAAAGAAAGCCCGGAATACATCCAGACTTTCATTATCTGTTCAACACTTCAATATACGAAGCATCTCCAGTTGTTCTTAAAGCAGAGCGGAAATTGTTGTTTTTTAACGTTTTAGCGACTTGTTGTAATTGCTGTGCATCATCATGATGGATAAGTAAGCTGTCGGCACCGCTTTCTTCTATATGAATGTGTTCGACACTTCCAATGGCATCATGTACTGCTTTTAAAAATTCAGGTTTCATATTGTCCTCCTAATATGTATGTAACGTTGTTGTTAGTATTTCCTTATTTTTGAAATATAAAAGTAAATGATTTTTTGTTATATTAAGATTTTGGAAGGGGTTTCCTATTCGTTTGTCAAATAATAGTAAAGTTGTCTTTTGAATTGGGGGAATCTTCGGAATTAAAGGGTGAGAGAATGGGCATTTCAATAATTGCTGCACAACTAGTTAAGGAGAAAGTTATTTCACATGATCCAAATAGCGTAAAAGCGTTGAACGGAGGAACGACAAGTACTGTATATTTGTTGGACGAAAAATATGTAGTAAAGCTGAATGAAGCGGAAGTAATACGTGAAGAAGCTAATTTTCTCTCATTTTATGAGGAGAATAGTTTATTTTCAAAGCTTTTGTATAAGGAACCTTTACATACATATTTCGTGTATTCTTTCCTTGAAGGTAATACTTCGTGTAAACAAGGATATAAACGAAGTACGCTTCGTACACTTGTAAAAGAAGTTATCAATAAGTATAAAATGGTTCCAGGGGCAGAAGGCTGGGGATGGAAAGAAAGTCCGGTTCAATCTTGGAATGAATTTTTAACGGCAAATGTGATGGAAGCTTATGAAAATGTAAGACGTTACATAAGTGAGGAAGATTATAGAATTGTTCTTAAACTAGCAAATAGGGATGCCGGAGTAAATCAGCCATTTTTATTACATGGTGATTTCGGATTTCATAATTTTATATTTCGAGAGAATAGGTTACATGGGGTAATTGATCCGTTACCTATTTTAGGAGATCCTTTATATGATTTAATTTATGCGTTCTGTTCAACTCCGGAAGATGTAACAAAAGAAGCGATCGATTATGTGATGAAACAATGTGTATTTCTTAAAAAAAATCGAGATCTATACGAGGAAATAGTCATAGGATTATATTTGCGTATAGATACATGTTTGAGACACCACCCGAAAGATTTAGAAGATTACTTAGTAGCTTGGCGTTATTGGATGAACGAAATTGAGCCGGCTTTATAGTACAAATAGTTTGGGGGAGATAGTGAAATGAACATAGCAGAAGCAAAACGAGATTTAGCACAAAGAACGAAGAGGGGAGTTCCTGTTATAATAGCTGGTATTTTGTTTTGGATTGTAGCGAGTGTAACGGGTATTCTTCTTTCAGAAAAACAAGTTGTGTGGGTGTATTTAATTGGTATGGGTTGTGTATTTCCTTGTGGCTTAATGATAGCTGCTATATTGAAAATTGATATGTTTGCGAAAGGAAATCCGCTAGGGACTTTAGCTGGAATAATTGGTGGGATAAATGTATTAAATATTCCGTTAGTGTTACTTGCATATTTTCAATTTCCAGAATGGTTACCTTTTGTAGTAGCAATGTTAATAGGTGTTCATTTTGTACCATACGTATGGATTTATGAAAGTAAAAGTTATGGTGTATTGTCAGTAGGAACCGTATTTGTGACGTCAGTTTGCGGGATTCTTTTTGCAGACAATGGACTTATTGTAATTCCATTGTCAGTTACAGCTGTCTATTTACTGACTCTAATAGGTTTAGTAATCGAAAATAAAAAAGCAGAAAACTATCAAAAAATATCAGCTTAATAAAAAATTAAAGGGATAGGGGAATGAATATGAATAATTTCGTTTGTACAACGTGTGGCGTGCAGTATGCAGCGAGTGTGGAAGAACCGGTAAGTTGTGTTATTTGTGATGAGGAGAGACAATATATTAATCCGAAAGGGCAGTCTTGGACGAGTTTAGAAAACTTGCAAACGAGTGATACATATAAAAATGAAATTATAGAAGAAGAAAATGGGCTTTATAGTATTACGACAAAACCAGAATTTGCGATCGGTCAGACGGGATTTGTAGTAAAAACAGAGTCATATCGTTTGTTATGGGATTGTATTACTTATTTAGATGAAACGACAATTGAGAAGATAAAAGAGTGGGGCGGATTAGATGCGATTGCACTATCTCATCCGCATTATTATTCAACACAAGTAGAATGGGCAGAAACATTTGATGTACCAATTTATATACACGAAGACGATAAAGAGTGGGTTATGCGCCCAAGTAGTCGTATTATTTATTGGTCTGGCGAGTCTTTACAATTAGCAGATGGAATTACCATTCATCGTCTCGGAGGACATTTTAGTGGCGGTTCTGTATTACATTGGGAAGAAGGAAATGATGGGAAAGGTATATTATTAACAGGTGATATCATTCAAGTTGTAGCGGATCAGCAGTGGGTAAGCTTCATGTATAGCTATCCAAACTTAATTCCATTACCGGCGAGAAAAGTTGAGGAAATGGCGAATCGAGTGAAACCGTTACAGTTTAATCGTCTATATAACGCCTTCCACCGAGTAGTAAAAGAACATGCAAATGAGGCAGTTGAACGTTCTGCGGAAAGATATATGAAAGCGATAGAAGGAAAGCTGTTTCGTACGTAAAGGAGTGCTAGATTAATGAAAAAGACGATTTACACTTTGGACCACAAGGTTATGGGTATTTAGCGAAGTTAATTAGTAAAAAGTTAAAAGGGATTCTATAAGAAGCAAAGCGCCCAGCGCTTTGCTTTTCATTGTTTCTTTTAAAGTAAATCAATCTAGAAATGCTTGTTGCAATGCCTTCAGACCATCGCTGTAGATGCCATGAAACAGATTAATTGCCTCTTCATCATTAACCCCTACAGGAGTGAAGTTACCAGACCACTCTACTAACGATGTGTTACTTTCAGTACCTTCTTTAACCTGGATCGTGGATAGATAATTAGTGACTGGGAAGGATGCATTCATAATTGAATACGTGTAGTAGCGCTCCTTATCATTGAATACTTCTAAGCGCTCTATAATCGTATCACCATCTGGATTAGCTAGATGACGTACGCGTCCACCTTCAGCTACTTTACTGCTAGGTATATAAGGTAGCCAGTCTGGAAGGGAGTTGAAACCTCCGATTAATTGCCATACTTGTTCAGGTGAAGCAAAGACTGTCATAGATGTAGTAGTATGTGCCATGTTCATTACGCTCCTTTTTATCCCGGTATTTGCGGGCAAATAATCAGTGGGGGTGGCCCCACTGATTAAAGTTTTAATTTATCCCGCTATTTGTGGGCAGTAAAACTCCCACCTCAAAATTCGGCTGGGGCAAAGAAGTTAGGTGGTAGATCAACTGTCCGTAAATGCCCGATTGGTGAAGGCTAATAATCAGTAGGGGATAAACCGTCCCACTGATTAAAGTTTCACTTTATTTTACGTTGATTGGTAGTGGTGCATTAGGTGCTACTAGTTTTTGTTCGCGCATTTCTTCCCAGAATGCTGTTGGAATTACTGTGTTTAATGCAGCTTGGTCTTCTACAATTCGTTCCGGCTTACTTGCGCCAGGAACAACAGCTGCAACAGCTGGATTAGCTAGTGAAAATTGTAATGCAGCAGCTTTGATGCTGATTTCATGACGATCTGCAAGAACTTTGATTTTCTCAACTTTTGCAATGATTTCTGGTGATGCTTTTTGATATTCGAAGTGAGCACCTCCAGCAAGAATACCTGAGCTATATGGGCCACCAACAACAATATCCATATTATGCTTTACAGCTGCAGGCATTACTCGTTGCAAGGCACGCTCGTGGTCTAATAATGAATAACGACCAGCTAACAAGGATATATTTGGCTGCGCTTCTTCTAAATCAAGCATCAGTTCAATGGATTCTACTTTGTTTACTCCAAGTCCCCAACCTTTAATGACCCCTTCTTCACGTAAACGTGTTAGCGCACGGAATGCTCCTGTACGAGCCGTTTCAAATTGTGAAATCCACTCGTCGCCATAAAAGTCTTGTGCTAAATCATGAATGAAAACAAAGTCTAGACGATCTGTTTTTAAACGTTTTAAACTTTGCTCAATAGATGTGAAAATCAAAGGCTGACCAAATCAATCTATGCCATCTCATTGCCTGACAAAATGCATTATAAAAGTATTTAAACAGTTAAAAAAGTACGCACTTTAAAGTACGATGGGTACTAAAAGGTAAAGTAGGTAATTTCTAATACTGTATTACTCACTCAACTCTTACATATGCCATTATGAAATGTATTTTACATAATAAAAAGTATGTACTTTAAAGTGCATCTGGAACTGGTTGGCGTAACACTACGGGGACATTCACACAAAAGAAAACGATTTGTTACGTTAATAGATTTAATCCAAGACTTAACAGTTGATTAATATAACTGTAAAGTTTAAAATTACAGTATGGTTTTAAGAAGTGAGTTGTCATCGTCTGTAAAATGTAGATACAGTAATTTTATTAAAGCATCATTATAAAAGGGAACGGATAGTTAAGATAAATTAAATATTGTCGAATAAATAACATTACGTGAATTTAATTCTAAACTGTAATTTTTTTTAATACATTTCAATAACCTATATTTAAAATAATTGTACGTTTGATAAAGAACATTAAAGGAGTGAGTAAAATATGGTGATTCTATATACGACAGCAAGCTGTGGTTCATGCCGAAAAGCTAAAGCATGGCTTGAGGAGTATCAAATTAATTATATTGAAAAAAACATCGTATCAAATTCTATGACAGTTGATGAACTTAAATCAATTCTTCGTTTAACTGAAGAGGGGGCTACTGAAATCATTTCAACTAGATCTAAAACTTTTCAGGAATTAAATATAAATATCGAGGCGCTTTCGCTTAATGAATTTTATAAATTAATAATTGAACATCCACAAATGTTGCGTCGCCCAATTATGCTGGACGAAAAAAGATTACAGATTGGTTTTAACGAGGAAGAAATTCGCAAATTTTTACCACGTAGCGTTCGAACAGTTTTGAGCATGGAATTGCAAAAGTTGGCTAATTAATAAGTAATATTTCTTAAGGAGAATTTTTTTGAAAGGAGGAAGTAGAAGATGATTGAAGTATGCGTTACAGTTAATTATAAAAATAGAAACTATCAAACAAATGTTATTGTGAGCAAAGATACGATATGGACAAAAATTAAACAATTAGCAGAAGAACAAGTCAAGAAACAGTGGGATTTTTAAATTTATTTTAAACTTAAAAAGCATGAATGATAAAAAGGTTGTTCAAATAGCTAAATGAATTTATTTAGACATAGATGAGCTAGGATAGAATACAAAGGAATTTATTTCTTCATGGTAAGAATTATTTATATATCTTAACGTTTGACAAACTTATCTGTAATATTTATAGTTACAGTATCTTGGAAAGTGATTAGCAATTTATATCGTAGGAGGAAGACCATGAACAGTGACTTTACCTTGGCCGTTCACAGTTTAACTTATTTAGCTTTACAGCCAGACCGGATGTCAACAAGTAATGCTATTTCAGAAAGTGCAGGTGTTCATCCAGTACGCATTCGCAAAGTGTTAAGTTTGTTAAAAAAACATAAGTTTATACAATCAAAAGAGGGAATTGGTGGAGGATTTATTTTCGCTCAAGATTTAAGTGAAGTTAATCTCTGGCATATTTATCAAATAACCTCAGAAGGTGCTTTGCAACCTAAATGTCCAGAATCGAATGACCAGTGTATTGTAGGTTCGAATATGCGAAAAGTCCTTTTTACTATTTTCTTAGGTGCTGAAGAACATCTAGGTGAATATTTAAAGAACTATACGATGAAAGAAGTAGTCGATCTAATCAATCAAGAACGATAAACGGCTTAATTGTTACATAGCCGTGTAGTTCTTATTGTCTAAATGTAATGAAAAACATTACAGTTTGAATTTTTTTGTATATCTTGTTTGTCGCCTCTAAAAATGAGGAACTACTCCTAATATATTAATACTAAAATCATTTGTAGGAAGGTGAAAAGGTATGATGTCAAATAATAATCATGTTTTAAAAGTAGGAGATTGGGTTCGTGGAATATCAATAGAGGGTGAATTAATACTTGGTTATATTGAATCATTTGATAATGTAGGGGAAGTAGTTAAGGTTAATGTTGTTAAATGTGACAACAGAGATACAATAAGTAAAACAATGTCCTTTTTGAGTAACCATGTAAAAAAACTTCCTGAATCAAAGGCAATAAACAAGGAGCAAATCCTTTTTCTTATAGATTTAGCATTATTAACAGGAGACGAAGAATGGTTTATCGGACTTTCTTCAAAATTAAACTCAATAAACGAGTTAGTTAATGGGGGAGTTTGAAAATTATAATAAATATGATATCTATTTGTATTTTTAAGTTTCTGTAAAATCAATCCTTTGGTTTTAAATAGTTCCATTCATCAAATATTAGCTATCATCAACAACTTAGATGTGTAAAGTCATTTCACTGCCAATAACGATAATTATGTAAATAAGCTGTCCATATGGGCAGCTTATTGTAATTAGTCACGTCTAAAGGGACCTTTTGGAGCAAGAAGCTCTAAATTAGTACCATCTGGATCACGGAAGTAGGCAACTCCTGTACCAAATCCAGATTTCAAGCCATCATCTTCTTGGAAGACAATTGGTTCTCCATCTGGTTCTACCCCAATTGCTTTTAAACGTTCCACAGCGGCATCAATATCTTTTACTTCAAAACAAAGATGCTATGACAAACAAGTTTCCTTTAAAAATTCATTCTTTTCATTAATGTTTTACTGTAATTAAAATGAGCTTTTGATAGAAGTTCTATTCTAAGTCTTTTATAACAATATAGGAAAGAGTTTATACATATAATCGTATCGTGAACGAAGGTCTTTATTATGAATAAAGGCATGGAAATATAAGAGTGTTTTTCGAGCAGGAAAGAATCTAATACCGACTAGATTCTTTTTGTTCCACTTGATAAAAAAAGCTATGAATGAATGTGGAGTGCAGTCATTGAGCGGAAAAAGTTTTATATTAAAAATATTATTGTTTAGTACATACATTTTTAATGTGTTAAATATATTTCATAATAGCCTACGCAAGAGGGGGATAAGTAGGATAGTACTTTAAAGTACCTATAGCACTTGAAAATGCTTACTTTTTATCATTCATAATAGCACTAGTAAGGAGAAAACAAGCTTTACGGTACTAGTTACCGATGCTGTTACAGCAGTTTATTTAGATTCAGAAGTATTGAAAGGTGATACTTTAGAGTAGGGTAATTTCAAAAAATGCCAATGTGGCATAAAACGATTATGGAGGTTGAAGATATGAGTACTTCAAATTTGAGTGAAATAAGTAAACAAATTTTAATAGACGAGGAAACACTTCAATTTTCCTCTTTTACAAATGAAGATGCCTTGCAATTAGGTTTATTTATCGTTGAAACAGCAAAGCGAGAGGGAAAATTGATTGCTGTTGATATAACAAAAAATGGTGTGCAATTATTTCATTTCAAGATGACAGGGACAACTGAGGAAAATACGAAATGGATTGAGCGTAAAAAACGAGTCGTTTCCCTGCATAATCATAGCTCGTATTATATGCAGATACAAAGTGAAATAACTGGAATTTCATATAATGAAAAATATCTGTTAGATGCTTCGGAATACGCTGCGTTTGGTGGATGCTTTCCTATCCAAATAAAAAACGTAGGGGCTATTGGAATGATAACAGTTTCAGGATTACCACCAGAAGTAGATCATGAATTGGTTATAAGAGCAGTTAAAAATCATTTGAATCAATAATAAAAGTAACTTTAATGGTTAATTAAAAAAGGCAAAAACGGACATATCCCTGTTCGTTTTTGCCTTTTTATTATTTGTCTACTGTAATGAGAATAGACGTATTTTCATTTTTTTTCGAGATGACATTCCTAAAAAGTGCAAAGTGAATCTAGTATGGACGCTAAAGGCCAACCATATTCGGCTAAAGAACATTTTATTTTCGGTGGTACGCTATTCATTGAATTATACCGTCTGCTTCTAATAAATAGACAAAAACTGAAAAATATTACGAAATGAAAAGTCTTTAATTCGAGACATTTTTCTTGACGATAATAATTTATGTAGTTAATATGCTAGATGTAAGGTTATCTAATAACTAAAAGTAATTAAATATATATTATTAAGTATAGTTCGATAAATAAGCAAGTTGTGGTAGAAATGCTTTGAATTGCCACTATTGATATTGGGGACAATTAGAAAGCGAAAGGTATAAAAGAATTGAAATTTGATAACTCTTTGTTTTTTATAAAAAGAAAAGAGTTAGAAGATAAGAAGAAGCAAGAATGAATCAACAAGAGTATGAGCTTCTGTACAATTCATTTTTAATATAGTGACAATGATTATACACCATGAGGGGGACTGAAATTGGAATCAATGACCTTTGTTTTATTTGGAGCGACAGGGGACTTAGCTAAAAGAAAAATTTACCCCGCACTATATAACTTATATAGAGATCAAAAGCTTCCAAAGCAAATATCTGTTATCGGGCTTGGGAGACGTCAAGTATCTCATGAAGATTTTCAAAAAAGAATAAAAGAATCAATAGAGACGTTTTCCCGTCATAGAGAAGAAGGTACTCCAGAACTCGAAGGTTTTTTAGATAATTTTCGTTATTGCCCATTAGATGTGAGTAAGCCGGAAGACTATGAGAGGTTATTACAAGTCGTACGTGAAAGGGAAAAAGAACTAAATATAAAAGGTAATAGAATGTTCTATCTTTCAGTTGCACCTGAATTTTTCGAGACAATCGCTTTAAATATTAAGGAAAGCGGACTTGATAAAACGGATGGATGGAAACGCCTGATGATTGAAAAACCATTTGGGCACGATCTTACATCTGCTCGTGAGCTTAATGATAAGCTTAGTCGAACGTTTGAAGAAGACGAGATATACCGTATTGATCATTATTTAGGTAAACCGATGATTCAAAACCTTGAAGCACTAGAATTTGCAAATCCTGTTCTCCAATCGATTTGGAACAAAGAACATATAGCAAATGTACAAATAACAGCTAGTGAAACGGTTGGGGTTGAAGAAAGAGCCGGATATTATGATCACGCAGGAGCCATTCGTGATATGGTTCAAAATCATATGTTACAAATATTAATGATGACTGCCATGAATCTGCCGGAAAAGATTAACGCGTGTGAAATTCGAGAGGAAAAACGAAAGGTAATGGAGACGCTTCGTAAAGTGAAAAAAGAAGACGTTCAGGACCATATCATTCGCGGTCAATACTCTTCGGGAGAGATAAAGGGACAACAAGTTGTAGCATATAAAGAGGAGCCAGGAGTAAATCCTTCTTCTAACATAGACACATTTGTTGCTGCACGCTTATGGATCGATAATCCGTTTTGGACTGGCGTTCCATTTTATATACGAACAGGCAAAAGAATGAAAGAAAAGTCTACTCGTATTGTAATTGAATTTAAAAATACGTTAAAACAGCAGTATCAAGATAATAATCCAAATGCAGAACCTAACTTATTAATAATTGAAATTAGCCCAGGTGAGAATGTTTCATTACAGTTAAATAGTAAAAATCCATTGAAAAATGGAGAGATTGAACCGATCCGTATTAACTTTACTTGCGAGCAAGTGGATGTGGGAGTACCTGAAGCGTATGAAAGACTTATCCATGATGCTGTGAGTGGAGACGCTACATTCTTTGCACATTGGAGAGAAGTTGAATTGTCATGGGAATGGGTACAACCAATTCTTGAAGCATTCGAGGAAAACTTATTACCACTTCATGAATATGAGTCTGGTTCATATGGTCCAGATGCGGCTAATGAACTGTTACAAGAAAGTGAATTTAAATGGTGGTTAGATCAAAAAACGGAAAAATAAGTACATTCTTTAATGAAGGTATTTAGGGGGACAATTATTATGGCACAAAACATGAATCAATTAGCAGTTAATACACTTTGTACGTTATCGATCGATGCTATTAATGAGGCGAATTCAGGTCATCCAGGTCTTCCGATGGGAGCAGCACCAATGGCTTATGCATTATGGGCGAATCATTTAAATCACAATCCTAATCATCCAGAATGGTTTAACCGTGATCGTTTCGTTTTATCGGCGGGACATGGATCGAGCCTACTATATAGCCTACTTCATTTAGCTGGGTATGACGTTTCAATTGAAGACTTGAAAAGTTTCAGAAAGTTAAATAGTAAAACACCGGGACATCCTGAGTTTGGTCATACCCCTGGAGTTGAAGCGACTACAGGCCCGTTAGGACAAGGAATTGCCAATGCTGTCGGAATGGCAATGGCGGAAGCTCATTTAGCAGCGAAGTTTAATGAGGATGGTCACTCTATTATAGATCACAATACGTACGCTTTAGTTGGAGATGGTGATTTAATGGAGGGTGTCTCTTATGAAGCGATGTCAATGGCAGGACATATGAAACTTGGTAAGTTAATTGTACTGTATGATTCAAATGAAATTTCACTTGATGGTGAATTAGGCATTGCTTTCTCTGAAGATACTCAGAAAAGGGCAGAATCTGTACATTGGCAATATGTAAGAGTTGAAGATGGAAACGATGTCGATGCTATCACAAAAGCCATTCAATTAGCGAAAGAAAATACGGATCAACCTACTCTTATAGAAATTAGAACAATTATAGGTTATGGAAGTCCAAAAGTTGCTGGAACAAATAAAGCGCATGGTAACCCGCTTGGAGTAGAAGAGGCGACAGCGACAAAACAAGTGTATGGTTGGCATTATGAGGAAGATTTCTTTGTACCTGAAGAAGTGAAAGCTCATTTTAATGAACTGAAACAAAAAGGTATTGAAAAAGACAACGATTGGAATGAGCAGTTCAACTTATACAGAGAAGTGAACCCTGCACAAGCAGATGAATTAGAAAAAGCGATTACAGGTGAGGTTTTAATCGAAGCGAATGATATTCTATCCTTTGATACTGAAAAAACAATTTCAACTCGTGTTGCAAGTGGGGAAGCTATTAATCATTATGTAAAATCGATTCCTTCTATTTTCGGTGGAAGTGCAGATCTTTCACATTCTACTATGACAGATATGAAAGGTGAAGCAGTGTATGCAGTAGAATCGTTTGCTGGCCGAAATATATACTTCGGTGTACGTGAACATGCAATGGGAGCGGCAGCGAATGAGCTGGCACTTCATGGAGGAGTAAAACCTTTCGTAAGTACATTCTTTGTATTTAATGATTATCTTCGTCCATCAATTCGACTTGCTGCATTGCAAAAGTTACCTGTTACTTATGTATTTACACATGATTCGATTGCTGTAGGAGAAGATGGTCCAACTCATGAACCAATTGAACAATTAGCAGCTCTTCGGGCAATTCCTGGTCTAACAGTTATCCGCCCATCAGATGCAAATGAAACAGCGAGTGCTTGGGCCTATGCTTTACAGCAAACGGATGGTCCAGTCGTTTTAGTACTTAGCCGTCAAAATTTACCGGTGTTTGATGAAACGAAAGCGAATATAGAGAATCTTTCTAAAGGAGCTTATGTATTAACACAAACAAATGAAAATCCGGATGTGATTTTAATTGCGACAGGTTCTGAAGTATCATTGGCTGTTAGTGCGAAAGCAAAATTAGAAGAAGAACATGTTTCTGTTCGTATTGTTGCAATGCCGAGCTGGGAGTTATTTGATCGTCAATCGCAAGAATATAAAGAATCGGTTCTTCCGTCTTCTGTAACAAAACGAGTATCTCTTGAGATGGGTGTATCTCTCGGTTGGGAGCGTTATGTAGGCCAAGAAGGAAAAATATTATCAATTGAAACATTTGGAGCTTCAGGAACTGGAGCTGAAGTCATGAATCTATTTGGATTTACGACAGAAAATGTTGTTCACATTACACAAAATGTATTGAATTCTTAAGCTATGACTGTGAATACCTTTCTGGATTTATCGATACTGAAAGGTATTCAAAATCGTAGTGATATGGATTTTTAATAAAAGATAATCTGAGGAGGAATTATATTATGCAAGTAGGATTAATTGGGTTAGGTAAAATGGGATTAAACTTAGGGGAAAATTTAATTGATCATAAACATGAAGTAGCAGCATTTGATTTAAATACGAGCGCAGTAGAAGAAATGAAAGAGTATGGGGCTACAGGTACATCTAGTTTAAGTGAACTTGTTCAGTCATTAGAATCACCAAGAATTCTTTGGGTTATGGTTCCGCATGCTGTTGTTGATTCTGTTATTGATGAGGTTACACCATTGCTTTCAAAAGGAGATATTTTAATTGAAGCGGGTAATTCACATTATAAAGAGTCTATTCGCCGATATGAGCAATTAAAGAAAGATGGCATTCACTTTATGGATGCAGGAACTTCTGGCGGAATGGAAGGCGCTCGTAATGGTGCTTGTTACATGATCGGAGGAGATCAAGAAGCTTGGGAAATCGTTGAACCTATCTTCCGCGATACAGCTGTAGAAAATGGATTCTTATATGCTGGAAAAGCTGGTAGTGGTCACTTCTTAAAAATGGTTCACAATGGAATTGAATACGGTATGATGGCTGCTATTGGTGAAGGATTTGAGATTTTAGAGAAAAGTGAATTTGATTATGATTATGAAAAAGTATCAAGAGTATGGAACAACGGTTCAGTAATTCGCTCTTGGTTAATGGAATTAACTGAAAATGCATTTTCTAAAGATGCAAAACTTGATGAAATTAAGGGCGTTATGCATTCTTCTGGTGAAGGCAAATGGACAGTAGAAACAGCATTAGATCTTCAAACAGCAACGCCTGTTATCGCAATGGCTCTATTAATGCGCTACCGCTCATTAGACAATGATACATTTACAGGAAAAGTTGTAGCAGCTCTGCGCAATGAATTTGGCGGACATGCAGTAGAAAAGAAATAAAGTGAAACTTTAATCAGTGGGGGTTCTTTATCCCCCACTGATTATTAGCCTTCACCAATCGGGCTTTTACGGGAAGCCCGACCCCAAACCTAACTTCTTTGCTTCGCTGAATTTTGAGGTGGGGGTCTTACTGCCCGGCAAATAGCGGGATAAACATCTTAAAATTATAACTCGTTAACGTTTAAAAACTGGAGGGAATTAATCATGAAGTTTTTTATTGATACTGCAAATCTTGAGGACATAAAAAAAGCATATAAACTTGGAGTTTTAGCTGGTGTTACAACGAATCCTTCTTTAGTAGCAAAAGAGGGCGTTAAGTTTGAAGACCGTATCGCAGAAATTTGTCAGGCAGTACCTAAAGTTGAGTCTGTTTCGGCAGAAGTAACGCCAGATGCTGTTACAGCTGAAGAAATGATTGCTCAAGCAGAAGAATTAATTAAAATTAACGGTGGCGATAAAAACGTCACGATAAAACTTCCGATGACGTTAGCAGGATTAGAAGCTTGTCGCTATCTTACTGAAAAAGGTGTGAAAACGAACGTTACACTTATTTTCACTGTGAACCAAGCTCTTTTAGCGGCCCGAGCAGGTGCAACGTACGTTTCTCCATTTTTAGGACGTTTAGATGATATTTCTGAAGATGGTGTACTATTAGTTGCTAAAATTGCTGAATTATTAGATATTCATCAATTAGATACACAAATTATTGCGGCTTCTGTCAGACACCCAGATCATGTAACTCGTGTAGCGATGGCAGGTGCTCACATTGCAACAATTCCTTATAAAGTAATTGAACAACTTGCTATGCATCCATTAACAGACCAAGGTATTGAAAAGTTTGCTGCGGATTGGGCAAAAGCGCCTAAATTATAATGAAGTGAAGCTTTCACTAATTGCTTTTTTCATGAGAAGACCACTCTCTATGTAACTTCATCCTGTAAACTTAATCTCGAGTTTGGCATCTTATTACGTGAAAACAGCAATATAAAAAGAAACGATTCATTTTCAAAATAGCACAATAGTTATGAAAAGGACCCCCTTATGAGTGTAAAGTTTATTTGGACGTAACTCTCATAAGGGAGAGTTTTTTTTCGTATAAATCATGGTGATTTCAAGTATGTATGTAATCAAGAAAGAACTTTGTGGGTGCTCTTTTGTTATAGGAATATTTTGAAAGGGGTTACATAGTGAGCTCGAAATATATGATTGGTGTAGATATTGGAACAACTAGTACAAAATCAGTTTTATTTTCGATTGATGGGTCTGTTATTGCAAGCCACGGGATTGAATATCCTTTATATTCTCCAGCGCCAGAAATAGCAGAACAAGATCCAGAAGAGATTTTTCAAGCAGTGATACATACGATTAAAGAAGCTATACAATCAAGTGATGTACAACCGATTGATATTCTTTGTGTTTCCTTTAGTTCGGCAATGCATAGTGTCATTGCTGTAGACGAAGAAGGGAAGCCGGTAGCGAGATGTATCACTTGGGCAGATAATAGAAGCGCAAGCTGGGCAGAGAAAATAAAGAATGATATGAATGGTCATGAAATTTACCTTCGGACTGGAACACCAATCCATCCTATGTCACCGCTTTCGAAATTAGTTTGGCTACAGAATGAGCATGCTGAATTGTTTGCAAAAAGCTCTAAATTCATTTCTATTAAAGAGTATGTTTTCTATAAATTATTTAAGGAATATGTAATTGATTATTCTATAGCATCAGCAACAGGAATGTTTAATTTAAAATCTTTAAAATGGGATGAAGAGGCTTTACAGATTGCAGGGATTACAGATGAAAAACTTTCTAAACTTGTTTCAACTACACACAGCTTAATAGGATTAGATGAAGAACTTGCAAAAGAGATGAATGTACTTGTTTCTACGCCCTTTATAGTAGGAGCGAGTGATGGAGTACTATCTAATTTAGGTGTAAATGCCATAGAGCCTGGAGTTGTTGCTGTTACAATTGGTACGAGCGGTGCGATACGTGCCGTCACAAATCGTCCCGTCACAAATCGTCCCGTCACAAATCGTCCCGTAACGGATCCAAAGGGTAGAATTTTTTGTTATGCCCTAACTGAAGACCATTGGGTAATTGGCGGGCCAGTTAATAACGGTGGGATGATTTTTAGGTGGGCTCGTGACCAATTAGGCACTTCAGAGATTGAACTTGCGAAGCGTTTAGGAAAAGATCCATATGAAGTGCTTACTGAAATAGCAGCAAAAGTTAACCCTGGATCTGACGGTTTATTATTTCATCCGTATTTAGCAGGAGAAAGAGCTCCTTTATGGAATGCAAATGCGCGAGGGTCTTTCTTTGGACTTGGATTACATCATAAGAAAGAACATCTTATTCGTGCTGTTTTAGAAGGAGTAATTTATAACTTGTATACCGTTCTGCTTGCTTTAAAAGAGCTTATCGGCGAACCGAAAAAAATTCAAGCGACAGGTGGTTTTGCAAGGTCGGAACTTTGGAGACAGATGATGGCAGATATCTTTCATCAAGACGTATATGTTCCTGAAAGTTTCGAAAGTTCTTGCTTAGGAGCTGCGATCCTCGGTTTATATAGTTTAGGTGAAGTAGATACGTTGCATGTAGTTTCTGAAATGGTTGGGGCAAATTTTTATCATGAACCAAACATGGAAAGCGTGGAAAAATATAAAGATTTAACACCAATCTATATTCGTCTGTCCCGTCACTTGGAAGAAGAATATGAAAGTATAGCAACTTATCAAAAAAAATGGGTTTAAAGGCTATTTAGCAAGAAAATATGGTAACGTATAAAGAGGTACTCCGATTTTTTAGGATATTCTTTCAATATAAATAGTTTAAGGCTACTTAGTAAAAAGTATGATGAACAAAAACTATAGGGAGAGGGTTATGAAAATGAAGGATAACAAAAAGTTTATTGGATATGTTGGAACTTACACGAAAGAAAATAGCGAAGGAATATATACGTTTACTTTAGACACGGAAGCAAAAAAAATTAGTAATGTAACACTTGCGGCCAAACTGGATAACCCTACATATGTAACTATTAACCGAAATAATGAATATCTCTATTCTGTTGTTAAAGAAGGCGAAACTGGTGGTGTAGCTGCTTATTCAATTGATAGTCATACTGGAGAACTTCAGGCAAAAAACAGACAAGTAGTAGAAGGGGCTTCTCCTTGTCATCTTAGTGTTGATAGTGGAAATCATACGGTAGTTACAGCGAATTACCATAAAGGAACGATTGAGTCTTTCGGAGTAAATGAAAAAAATGGAACTGTAAATCCTGCAGCATCTATTATGGCACATGAAGGTTCAGGTCCAAATAAAGAAAGACAAGAAAAACCACATGCACATTACGCGGGATATACTCCTGATGAAAAATATGTGGTGGGTGTTGATTTAGGAATTGATAAATTAATTACATATGAAATAAAAGATAGTGCATTAACAGAAGTGAATAGCTTATCTGTAAATCCAGGAAGTGGTCCGAGACATATTACTTTTCATCCAAATGGAAAGTACGCCTATGTGATGACTGAGCTGAGTTCAGAGGTTATTGTGTTAACATATAATTCAGAAGAAGGGGCTTTTACAGAATTACAGTATATTTCTACTGTTCCAGAAGAATTTGATGGAAACAGTCAAGGGAGTGCTATTCATATTTCTTCTGACGGCCGTTTTGTGTATGCAGCTAATCGTGGTCATAATAGTATCGCTGTTTTCAGTGTGGATCAAAACTCAGGTCAGCTTACATTTATTGAACATACATCTACAGAAGGAAATTGGCCGAGGGACTTTGTATTAGATCCGACTGAAAAATTTCTTGTTGCTACAAATGAAAAGTCACATAACCTTGTGCTATTTTCAAGAAATGAATCTACTGGTAAGTTAACACTTTTACAATCTGATGTTGTTGTACCAGAGCCTGTTTGTGTTAAATTTTTAAATGTTTAATTTGTGAGAGAGATTGAAACTCAGTTCATGTAGAAATGTCTTTATTTATAGGTAAGTCGATATAATTTCATATAACCCCAAAATAGGGGAGAGAAAAAAGAAAAGCGATATCGCCTTGCTTTTTTACTGTTTCTTTTTCGGTCTACGTACTAACTCACCACCGCAGTTTGGACAAACGTTGTGTCTTTCTTCTGTACATGGTGCACAAAATGTACATTCATACACGCAAATGTATGCTTCAGAATCTTGCTCGAGAGATTGATCGCAAATTTGACAGTTTGTTTTCATTTCTAGTGCCATAGTAATTCTCCTTTTAGTTTGAAAATTTATAATTTAATTATAATTCATTAGGTAGAAACTGTCTTTTTCAATTGAAAGGAAATTGAATGATAAAGTTATGAATTGAAATGAAAAATGCCAGTTTGTTTTATAATTGATTATTTAGTGCAGTTGGAATATTATGAAATAGTCAAAGGACAACAGGGGGTATAGATTTTGACTAATCATAACGATCATTTAAAAGCAAACTGCGAAAAATGCTTTGGTTTATGTTGTGTAGCGTTACCGTTCGCAACATCGGTAGATTTTGCGGTAAATAAAGATGGTGGTAAACCATGTTCCAATTTACAATCAGATTTTAAATGTAGTATACATAAAAATCTTAGAGGAAATGGCTATAAAGGTTGTACAGTATTTGAATGTTTCGGTGCTGGGCAAAAGATTTCTCAAGTTACGTTTAAAGGGATTGATTGGCGGAAAGATGCCGGGCATGCAAGGAAAATGTATGATGCTTTTCCAGTTATGCATCAGCTTCATGAAATGCTTTGGTATTTGAATGAGGCTATTCTTTTAAAGGCGACGCAGTCAATTCATAAAGAATTAAAGGAAGCAATTGAAGAGACAGAGCGACTTTCGAATTTAAGTCCAGATGAGTTAATGGAAATATATGTCCCGGTGCACAGAGCAGAAGTGAACATTCTCCTTTTAGAAACGAGCGAATTAGTATGGAAGGAAATGAATGCTGCGCGTAAGAAACGAATCATTCACCGCGGAGCAGACCTTATGGGAGCGAATCTTAAAAAGAAAAATTTACAGGGAGCGAATTTCAGAGGAGCATATTTAATTGCGGCTAACTTAAATGGTGCAGACTTACGAGGAGCAGATCTTATCGGGGCAGATTTGCGAGATGCAGATATTCGCGGAGCAGACTTTACAAATAGTATTTTTCTTACGCAAGTTCAAATTAATGCGGCGAAAGGGGATAAACATACGAAATTGCCGGAATTGTTATCCCGCCCTGCGCATTGGACTGCGTAAATTGCATGTAGTGGTTTGCAAAGTAATATACCGATTTGTATAGGATTCCATGATCAAGACCCAATTATGCGAACAGGCAGAGACTAAGTCTCTGCCTGTTTTTTTTTATACTATTTTTGCTTTTCAAAAGTAGTAATTATAACACTGCATATAATAAGGATACCACCAATGAAAAAGTTACTGTTTAACGTCTCATTTAACAGGAGCCAGCCAAGTAATGATCCTACGATCGGTTGGAAGAAGAAAAATAATGAACTGATGCTAGCATCCATTAATTCTAATCCTTTATTCCAAAGAAAAAATGCACCTGCGGTTGAGACGATTCCTAAATAGAGTACGCCTAATAATACGTACATGTTTATATGTTCAATAGGACTTGATTGGAGTTCCCATACCATGCACGGTGTAATGAAAAAGAGTGAAAAGAATATTGCGTGCGTTGTAATAATTAAAGATGAAAATCGAGCGGAAGCGATTTTTACATAAATGGATAGTAAAGCCCACGTAATAGCGGCTCCAACTAAAATGATTGTACCGATAAAATAGGAGCCGATTTCAATATCCCATCCGATAACGATAATGACACCGATTGTCGCTATTATAGTTGATAAAAGTCTACGAGCAGTTAGTTTCTCTTTTAAAAGGAGCGCTGCAAATATAACCATAAATGCAGGTGTAGCTGATGTTACTAAGGAGCCTGTATGAGCATCGGATAATTTCGTTCCGATAAATTGACATGTGATCGAAATGAAATACCCGATGAATCCAATCCAAGCGAATAATAGCCAATCTTTTTTGTGTATGGTTACTTTTTTCTTTTGCTTTTTTTCAGTTGTTTTCAAAATCGCATATAAAACAACAAAAGCGATAATAAAGCGTAGCCAAACGAGTGTAAGTGGCGGAATAAAGTCGAGTACGTATTTACTAACGACGTACATACCGCCCCAAATACTTGCTGCTAGTGATAAACATATAGCTCCTAAAATGGTTTGTTTCATTTGAATAACCTCCGTCTATTTTTAGGGTTATGATTTATTCCCTAAGACGAGGCATGGTGCACTTGTTATATGAATGCCCGTCTTAGATTATAGACGGACTACAGGTTGATCGTTTTCGAATGAAGTGTTGTAGTACATGAGCGTATTCCTCCTTCATAATTTTATAATGATATTATAACTTAATTTTCAGTTTATTGGGATGTTTCTTTAGAAAATGGAAATGATGGTTGTCTAAGAAAGCATAGTATATGGTAGAAAAACATATTTTTAAAATAAAAGAAACCAATTACATAACTGATAAGTATATTAAGAGTAGGATAAAAAAGTAGATTAATAGAAAAAGAGGAGGAGATTGTTATAACTACGACCGTTATTTCTCATTTTTACAATGAAGAGTATTTATTACCGTGGTGGCTTTCTCATCATACGAAACTGTTTGATTATGGCATTTTAATTAATAAAGGTTCAACAGATCGTTCGGTTGAAATTTGTAAAAAATTCGCACCACACTGGGAAGTACGAGATTCTGCAAATCCAGAATTTGATGCACTAGCGACAGATCATGAAGTGATGAGGATAGAACAAGAAGTAGAAGGATGGAAAATGATTTTAAATACGACTGAGTTTCTTTGTGTGCAAGATAAAAATCAGTTTTGGAAATCACTAAATGAATTGGGAGGGAGGATGTATTGGCTGGAAGGGCTTATTATGGTCGATGATCTTAACTATAATTATCCGGACCTTAACTTTGGAATACCTTTAATGAAACAGCGATTTCACGGTTATTTACCAGAAGAATGGGCGTTATGGAGAAGAGGTAGATTTATTCATAATCATGAACACGGAAGTTATACGGTTGGAAGACATTTATCTGCGCATGAATCTATGACTTACCCGCCACTTGCGTGTATTGCATGGTTTGGTTTCAGCCCTTGGAACGATGCGATGAGAAAGAGGAAATTACAAATTGGTCCGACTCTTTCTGAAGCTAGTAAGCATGGGGGAATGGGAACACATCATATTATTACACCTGAAAGATTAGAAGAATGGTATAAGGATTTAGCAAGAGGGACGAAGGATTTACGTTTTAGTGATGCGTATCGTTATGCTTTTTTATAAATGATTCCCACCATGAAATTGTTTCTTCGATTCCAATATTTAGATCGTATGTCGGTTTCCAGTTTACTTCAGTTTTTAAACGTTCTACATTAACGCCGACGAATAAAGGTTCATCTTTAGAGAAAGGAATCGCACCTAGTTTAATTAAATTTTCTTTTCCGATCTTTTTAGCAATGATAGAAGCTAATTCTTTAATTTGTACAGATTGACCAGAAGCGATATTGATTGTGCCTGTAACGTTGTGTTCTAATACTGTTACGAGAGCATCAGCGACGTCACTCACATGGAGGAAATCTCTTGATTGTTTTCCATGTGTACATAGTGCGTCCTCATTTTTTAATAAGGACGTGATAATGTTAGAAAAGAGTCGATTCCCTTGTTCGTGAGGGCCATACATATGAAAAATGCGGCCCCAACACATGCTGAGGCAGGTTTGTTGTGCGTATGATTGTAGCCAGGAATGTAGTGCGTTTTTACATAATGAATACGGGGTTTTATAGGAAAGAAGCGGTGAATCTTCAAATAATACGCCGTTAAACCATTCATACTCTGCGCCAGTACCGGCAACGATGACTCGCTTTCCGCCGCACGTTGTGAAGTGTTGAATTAATGAGATACTGGATATAAGCCAATAGTAATTATTAATAGATACATAACACGCTGGCGGCACTGCTTCCCAAGCTAAATGAATGAGATGACTAGGCTTAATGTCGTAAATGAGTTTTTTTACTTCTTCATCGCAAAGTAAGTTTACTTTATGCCAATCGCAAGAAAGGTGAGAAGGCTTATTTGTATGGAAAGTGGCGTGCACTTCATAGCCCTTTTGTATAAGAGAATTTACAACATATTTACCAATCCATCCACTACCGCCTGTTACAAGGATTTTTTTCATGGCTCAATTACCTCAACTTCTGGAATCGTTACTAAAAATTTGCCGCCCCATTCACGAATGAAAGAGCATTCTTTCATAATTTCGTCTTTCAAGTTCCAAGGAAGTATGAGAATGTAATCAGGTTTTGTACATTTTATTTCTTCCGGAGATTGTATTGGAATGCGGGTTCCTGGTAGAAGGAGATTTTGTTTGTGAGGGTTTTTATCTACAGTATAATTTAAAAATTCTTTTCCTATCCCGCAATAATTTAAAAGGGTGTTTCCTTTAGCTGGAGCGCCGTAACCGATAATTTGTTTGTTTAAAGCTTTTGCTTCGATAAAAAACTTTAAAATACTTATTTTCAATTGTTCTATGCGTTCAGAAAAAAGGAGATAGCAATCTAATGTATCTAGCCCGTGATCTACTTCTTTTTGGATTATATTTGTAACACTGGAATGGATAGTGGATGAGTCACTGTGATGGTTTACAAAAATACGCAATGAACCACCGTGCGTTGCAAGTTCTTCTACATCGACAATTTGTAAATGATGATGAGCTAAAACTTTTTGAAGACTTATAAGTGAGAAATAGGAGAAATGCTCATGATAGATTGTGTCAAACTGTTTAAAGGATATGAGGTTTAATAAGTGCGGGAATTCAATTGTTATCGTGCCATCTTGTTTTAATAATGTTTTTAAACCGGCAACAAAATCATGCAAGTTCGGAACGTGTGCTAATACGTTATTTGCGACGATTAAATCTGCTTGCGGTAATTTTTTTGCTAAGTCATTGCTGAAAAAATTCACTTCAGTAGGAATTCCTTTTTGGATAGCGATTTCTGCTACATTTTTTGCTGGTTCAATTCCTAACGTTTTGATATTTTCTTTTTGAAAGTATTGTAATAAGTACCCGTCGTTACTTGCGATTTCAATCACTTTCGAATGGTTTGTTAAGTTGAAACGCGTAATCGCCATTTCTACATATTGCTTAGCGTGTAGTAGCCAACTGGAGGAGTAAGAGCTAAAGTATAAATAGTCATGAAAAATATTGTGCGGAGATTCAAATTCATCTAATTGTACAAGTAAACAAGAGTTACAAACAAACGTGTGCAGCGGATAAAATGGCTCCATTTTATATGAGTGTTCTGGAGCTACAAATGAGTTAGCGAGAGGAGAAACGCCTAAATCTAAAAAAGTATTTGTGAGTAATGAGTGGCAAAAACGGCATTTTTTCTGTTCCATTTTATAGCCCCCTTATAAATTTTTGAATGCATCGATTTGTTGTCGCGTGAAAGATTCCATATTTTGACCAGATGCATATTTTTTGTACCAATCAACAGTCCAAGCGATAGAATGATCTGTTGATAATTTAGGAGTCCAACCGAGTTTATTTACTGCTTTTGTACTATCAAGTGTTAAAATAGGTGATTCATAAAGAGTATTTGTATGAGGGGAAAGGATTGTTAGTGGTTGATTCCATAATTTTATTATAGATTGAATGACATCATGAACGGTTCTGTTAAGTTCATTCATCGGGCCGAAATTCCAAGCTGCTGCATATTCGGCGTCTTTCGAAAGGTTTTCAGCTAAAAGAATATAGCCATGTAAAGGATCTAATACGTGTTGCCATGGGCGAATAGCGTTTTTGTTTCTAATATTTAATGTATTATCTTGTAAATATGCACGAATGATATCTGGGAATAATCGGTCTTCTGCCCAATCACCGCCGCCGATGACATTACCTGCTCTTACTGAGGCAAGTTTAGGAGTGTTAGTGTGGAAGAATGATTTTTGATATGATGTTGCAACTAGTTCAGCACAAGCTTTACTAGCACTATAAGGGTCGAAACCTCCTAGTCGGTCAGTTTCCACGAATGCCCGGTTACCGCTCCCGTCATTTTCATAGCATTTATCACTTGTAACATTAATGATGCCACGTATACTTTCTATATGCTTTGCCGCTTCTAATACGTGAACAGTACCTAAAACATTCGTTTTAAATGTTTCGATAGGATTTTTGTATGAAGTGGTGACGATTGGCTGAGCTGCTAAATGAAATAGTATGTCAGGGTTATGTTGTCTCAGGGCATGGAATAAAGAATCGTAATCTGTAATATCGCCTTTAATTGTTATGCACTCTTTTGATACGTTACATTGTTCAAAAAGGTTAGGGATGGATGGGAGGTGAGAAGAATAGCCAACTACTTCTGCACCTAATGAAGTTAAAAAAAGGGTGAGCCATGAGCCTTTAAAGCCAGTATGTCCTGTAATAAATACTTTTTTCTTATTCCAAAAAGATGATGAAGCCATATTACCAAACCTTCCACGGAGCGTTATTACTTTCCCATAGCTCGACTAATTTATTTTTATCGCGCAATGTATCCATTGGATGCCAAAAACCAGTATGTTGATATGCTGCCAATTCGTTTTTATTTACTAACTGAACTAAAGTGTCTGTTTCAAAAATGGACTTATCTCCGCTAATATAATTGAAAATGTCATGGTTTAAAACAAAGAATCCACCGTTAACCCATCCACCATCACCTAAAGGTTTTTCTTGAAATGAGGTAACTGATTGCTTATCTATAACAAGGGAACCGAATCTACCAGGGGGTTGTACGGCAGTTACAGTAGCCATTTTCCCATGTTTTTTATGAAACGTAAGGAGTTCTTTTATATTTACATTACTTAATCCATCGCCGTAAGTTAAAAAGAAAGGTTCGTTCCCGACGTAATTTTGTATCCTTTTCACTCGGCCACCTGTTTCTGTATTTAGACCAGTATCGATAAGAGTAACTTTCCATGGTTCTATACGATGTGAATGGCTAGTGATTGTGTTGTCGCTTAATTGTATTGTGAAATCTGACATGTGTAAGTTGTAATTTAGAAAGAACTCTTTAATTGCATAGCCTTTATAACCTAAGCAAATAATAAATTCAGTAATACCGTAATGACTGAACAGACTCATAATGTGCCATAGAATAGGCTTTGTCCCAATTTCAATCATAGGTTTTGGTTTTAAGTGTGTTTCTTCCCCAATCCTTGTACCGTATCCACCAGCAAGAATAACAGCTTTCATTTTGTCCTCCTAAAATAAAAAGTTATAGTAATTACAGTATTCATATTTTATGCGAATGGTTTTATATTTTTTGCTAAGTAGGAGGAATTGTGTGAAAATATGCCAGTGCGTACAACATTACGGTTTGAATTTTGGGAATAATTCTTGATATTCAGGATGATTACGAAGGTCTTGTGTTACGTTACTAAGCTCTAAAAAACGGGTTTCGAGTTCCTCAGGAGATTGTCCATAATGAGTTTGGAGTCCCATTTGAACACCCATTTTTGAAAGGGTGGGTGTAATTTGTAATTTTCTAGCCTTTGTATGTTCATTCCAAGGGCTAAAATAAAATTTTAAAATAAATGAAGGATAGTCATAAACTATGTTCCCGTGCCGCGAATAATGTCTACCAGGTAAATATGCTCCATCTAGGTGGTTGTGAATAAATCTCCAGGCACATCCGAGTTTTGGGTTATAAGGGAAGACGCCGTGGTATCGTTGCTCTACTAATGGGATAGAATATCTTGGCTTCGAATAATTATGGTTATCAATCATTAAAATCATTCTAATTGCATACATATTTTGTCCTAGTGTATGAAGAGATGAGAAAAACTCTTCTTTATTATTACAACAAAAGAATTCCGTAGTATTTAAAACGATTTTCCAACCTGAAACTTCTCTTTCAATTCCCATAACTTCAATGTCAGTATTTGTTGGGTCAAACTCAATAAATCTTGAATCTCGCACTTCCCAGTGGGGGGCGAATAATTTACAAATCTCAACGGAACGATCAGTGGAACCTCTATTAATTAATATACCGTGATCGAATATTTTTGTATGGTGCATAAGCCACCAAGGAAGCAAATATTCTTCGTTATAAAAATGAGAAATAATAGTTGTGGTAATTTCAATCTCCTCCTATAGAATAAATAATTTATATCGATATTATTATGATATGTTCGTAAATAAGAAAGGTTGAAGGAACGGGCTATTCAATGGCTACATTTCGGTAGTGGTGGTTTAATAAAAATATTGATTTTTATATATAATTAAATTAATAGATTATATGTTTATGGATAGTATAAGATGAGACGAGAAATTTTATATAAATTGTGAATAACAAACCGTCACGTTTGACTGTACAGTTTATGTATTGTATGATAATAGTAATATAAACAAGGGGGGAAGATCGTTGGGAAGGTGTATCGAATCGGACAGTTGGCTCTCATGGCTCACGTGTCGAAACGAACGATTGATTATTATACGAATCTAGGAATCTTAAAAGCGGAGCGATCTCAATCTAATTATCGCTATTACGACGAAACAGCATTTGAGACATTACAATTTATTGAGAAGTGCAAAGAAATGCATATGCCGCTTTGTGAGATTAAAGAGAAGATCGAGGAGAAGAAGCTGCTCGGTATCAATGAACACGTTTCGAAACAAGTGAATGAAGTGACAGACCATATTCATAGATTAGAAGCAGAGCTAACGGAGTTAAAGCCTCTTTTAGATGAATTGACTGATTCACAACGTGAAAAAATATCGAAATCTTTATCAGGTCAAACGACAGCTTTAATACAGACACTTGCTCTATTATTATAGAATAAGTGAAATCCGACCTCTTTAATTTTTGTATCGGGCTATGTTTTCTAACGAACAAATAAGAAAACATTATAGTATACAGGAGGTGGACACCTTAGTTTTTTAACTAAGGGGATTCATTGGAAATATTTAATTTAGTCATGGTTGCGATTTTAATCGCATTTACTGGATTTTTCGTAGCAGCAGAGTTTGCGATTGTTAAGATACGTTCAAGTCGCATTGATCAGCTTGTTGCGGAAGGGAAACGCGGTGCGTTAGCAGCGAAAAAGGTAACAACAAATTTAGATGAATATTTATCTGCTTGTCAATTAGGTATTACAGTTACAGCGATGGGATTAGGTTGGTTAGGTGAACCGACAATCGAAAAGTTATTACACCCGTTATTTGAGAAATGGAACGTAAATCCTTCTATCTCATCAGTATTAACTTTTGGTCTTGCTTTTATGCTAATGACATATTTACACGTTGTAGTAGGGGAATTAGCTCCGAAAACGCTGGCAATTCAAAAGGCTGAAAAAGTAACGTTGTTATTGGCAACTCCGTTAATGATGTTCTATAAAATCATGTATCCATTTATTTGGGTATTGAACGGTTCAGCTCGTGTTATAACTGGTTTATTCGGTTTGAAACCAGCTTCTGAACATGAAGTAGCTCATACAGAAGAAGAATTACGTCTTATTCTTTCAGATAGCTATGAAAGTGGCGAAATTAATCAAGCTGAATACAAGTATGTAAATAATATCTTTGAATTTGATAATCGCATCGCGAAAGAGATAATGGTACCGCGTACAGAAATCGTTGGTTTCTATCTTGAAGATTCAGTAGAAGAACACATGAAAGTAATCCAAAATGAACGATACACACGTTATCCGATTTTTGGAGAAGATAAAGATGATATTATCGGTATGGTCAACGTAAAAGATTTCTTTATTCGATATATGAACAACGATCAAGAAGATTTATCATCGATTCGCACGTATATGCGTCCGATTATTGAAGTTATGGAAACGACTCCAATTCATGATTTATTACTGCAAATGCAGAAGAAGCGAATTCCAATGGCTGTTTTATATGATGAGTACGGAGGAACAGCTGGAATTGTAACGCTTGAAGATATATTGGAGGAAATCGTCGGCGAAATTCGTGATGAATATGATGAAGATGAAGCACCACCAATTCAACATGTGAACGAGTATCATAAAATTGTTGATGGAAAAGTGCTTATCTCAGAAGTAAAAGATTTGTTTGGATTACACATTGAAGAAGACGATGTGGATACAATCGGTGGATGGATTATGATGCAAAATCATGAAATCGAAGAAGGACAATACGTTGAAGCAGAAGGCTATGAATTTAAAGTATTAGAAAAAGATGCTTATCAAATTAAACGTGTTGAAATTCAAAAAATGGATCATGAACAAGAACAAGAGAAAGCAGCAACTGTGTAAGTTGCTGCTTTTCTTCTGACACATAATAAAATGTGAAATTAGGAGCGGATATTTTGATTCAAGTAGCCTTACGTGTATATCGATTACAATTGTATACGATCTTTAGTGGTTTACTACTAATGTGGGCGGTTACTCCGTTTGGAAAACAAGTGACAGGATTCGGTATTGGATTAGCTGTAAGTGCATACTGTCTTTGGTTATTAGCTCGCAGAGTTGAGAAATTAGGAAGAAGTATCGTGATGAAAGAAAAGGCTCCTGGATTAGGAGTTCTAAACCGATTTGCAGCTGCAATATTAGGGGCTATCATTATGTTTGAAATTGAGCATGAAATGGAAATGTGGGCATTTGGCACTGGAATATTGGGTGGACACTTTTTAATGATTGCGAATTTAGCCTATGCAAATATGCAGCTAGTAAAAGAAGAAGAGAAGCAAAGAGAACAAGCTTCGAAAAACATAGAGCTCTGATGAAAGGGACCTAATCAGGTTCCTTTTTTGCGTTTAAAAATAAATGATATAATACGCATGATTTACTGGTACTTATCGAATTTACGCCAAACATAATACGCTTATTTTTGGGGCATTTCAATAGTATGAAAAAAAATTAAAAAAAATTAAAAAACCCATCGATTTCTAAAGCTTATGTATGTTATCATGACAAAAGAATTTGCGAAAGAGGTGGATACCAATGTTACAAGCTTTACTTATTTTTGTGCTTCAAATTATTTACGTTCCAACTTTAACAATCCGTACGATTTTGCTTGTAAAGAATCAAACAAGATCCGCTGCAGGTGTAGGATTGTTAGAAGGAGCAATTTATATTGTCAGTTTAGGTATTGTGTTTCAAGATTTATCAAATTGGATGAACATTGTTGCCTATGTCATCGGCTTTAGTGCGGGACTATTATTAGGCGGTTATATAGAAAATAAATTAGCAATTGGATATATTACGTATCAAGTTAGTTTGCTAGACCGTTGTAATGAATTAGTAAATGAATTACGCCATTTTGGATTTGGCGTTACAGTATTTGAAGGTGAAGGAATAAATTCTATACGTTATCGCTTAGATATCGTTGCAAAGCGTTCTAGAGAAAAAGAACTGTTAGAAATTATTAATGAAATTGCACCGAAAGCGTTTATGTCTTCTTATGAAATCCGTTCGTTTAAAGGTGGATATTTAACGAAGGCGATGAAAAAGAGAGCATTGTTGAAGAAGAAAGATGAACATGCATTGTAAAGAAAAGGGAGTAGTGCAGCTTTAAAAGCACGGCATAATCCCCATAGAAAAAAGAGAGGAATCTATATTGAAAAGGATTCCTCTCTTTTTTTCTGCGTTATTTTTTTCTGCTTTTTCTCAGATTAACAATTAACCATACAACTTGAATAATTAGTGGTAATATAAATGCAATTAATAAAACGATAAATGCTATTAATTTCAGCTCAGGTGTTTGAGTAACACCAGCACCATCAACCTCTCTTAGCCAAATGATAGCTGCCAATATCCCAAAAATGGTAATCCAAAATATGTTACCAATCCACCAAAAAATCCATCGTCTTTTCATATTAGCACCTCTTATATTTACCCTCTGTTAAAAGTATATTTTCGGTTTTTATATTTAAATGAAATAACTATAAAACTACTTTTTTTTAACTGTATATCTAACTTGTTTAAAGGTTGCCATGTCTCCATCTTCGTTATCATCTTTCGTTTGCAAAAGTTGAACTCTTGGCTTGTAGTCTGTCCTATGAGCGTGCTCGATATCTTTAATGTTAAGTTTGTAGGATTCACCATTATTTATTTTTTGTTCCAATACTTTTTTATTGGCAACATAAATAAAAGTTACTTTATTTTCATCAATACCTTCAGTCTTAATTTCTAATTCATTATCTTTTGTTGTAATCGTTGGTGTTAATAATTCAATACTGCCGCTTCCGGTTTCTAAAGAATTTTCTACTATAGTTGAACATCCGGATAAAATGATTCCGATGAATAGAAGAACAATTAATTTCTTTTTCATAACATCCCCCAATTTCAAGTGATTTTTGATTTTGGTATTGCTAGACTGCTAGTGTGGAACGTAAATGTTTAGCTAGCACTTTTTTTATTGTACCATAATATGTAAATTTAAATAGGTTATATATCCAATTTAAGGGAGATTGAAAAGTTTACTTATTGTTGAGAATCAGTATTTTTACAGTAGGTATTTATTTTCTTTACAAAGCAGTGTTGCTAAAATCATTACGAATTGTATATCCAAATATATGCTGAAATGTAGACAGGAGAAAGAACTTAATACGAAGCGAACTTATTATTATGGAAATTACAATTTTTGCATATTAAAATAATGATAGGGAATAGATGAATTCATTCACTTCGGAGGTAGTTACTTGAACATTAACGAGAAGGCAATTGAAATATGAATATGTGGAAGCAATGGAACTGTTTCAACAAGCAGTACATGAATCTAGAGGTGTACAATCTCTCAATAATCTTGCTTGGATGTACTTTTATGAGGAAGAGAATGATGGAAAAGCTCTTGAATTAATAAAAGAAGCTGTTAAGTTGAATCCTTCCTCATACTTTCCTTATAACATCTTAGGGGAAATTTACATGAAACAAGAAAAGTGGGAAGAAGCGAAAGATGCATTACAAAAATCTATTTCGATTCAACCATCCGATGAAGCATATCACAATGTAGCTGTAGCTCATTATAATCTTGGAGAGTTGGAAAAAGCTTCGGAATTTTTCTTGCGAGTTGCAGGGGATTCAGACATTATAATGTATAACTATGTAAAGTATTTAATTGATTTAGGGCGAAAAACAGAAGCGAAAGAGAAGTTGGATGCTTTTAACAGGAAATCTGATGATTTTGTAGGAGAAATTAATGTAGCAGGTTTATATGTTGAGTTGAATTGCTATAAAGAAGCAATTGAATGGTTCGAAAAGGGATACAAAGAATACTGGAAAAGTCCCAATTGGATTGGTAGATTTGTTTATGCTCTATATAAAGCTAATAATTTCTCCCGTATAAATGAAGTTATACGGGAATCTATCGAAGCGAAAACAGCAGAAATAGAAGATGTTCAGAATGAAGAAGTAGAAGAAAATTGGACAGAAAAAGATAAGAAAGAGTTAATTGAGGAATATACAGAAGAGAATAATTGTTATAAAAAAATGATAGAACGTATCAAATCTGGATATGTTCCAGGATTAGAATTTGAAACTGATTATATAGGGGCTTGCTATTTATTTGGTTGTAAAAGACATAATCATCTTGAATATGAAAAATAAAAAGATTCGACTGTCAAATATGATGGTCGAATCTTTTTATTATAGGCTGCTTGTCTAAAGGTACCATCTCAATTGTAATGTGTTAAAGATGTTTCGTCTCATTACATAGGTATATATCCTCTTTAGAGCTCCCTTTTTTAATATTTAAAATATGGAGTGAAATAAAACCAATAAGTCCTATTCCGCCGAAAATAAGCCATGGTGTATACATTCCGTTTAAGTTGGATGTAAAAGATGTACCGGTATAATTACCGATGATAAAACCAAATGCGAGTGATAGTTGATAAAATCCGAAGTAAGTAGCTGTATATGATTCGTTACTGTAATTTGCAATAGCGATATCAGCGTTAGGTAATACGAGTGTTTCACCGATTGTAAATAAAATTACACAAATAAATAGCCAATATGGGTGTTGAAATAAAGGAATGAGTAAAAAGGAAATACTCATTAATAAAACACCGTATTTAATAATCGAAAGTGTGTTGTATTTATGAAATAGTTTTCGGAATAACACCATAAATATGACGCCTGTTATTGCATTTATCGTAATAACTAGTGTAGCAAGCTGGTTGCTATTACTAATGTTTTTCATATGAAGTGGAAGTGCGACAGTAAGCTGAGTAAACATAATATAGAAGAAAATCATAATAAATGAAAACAAAAGGAAAGATTTGTTTTGTAAGATAGCCTGTAGCCCTAATGTAATAGACGTGTTTTCAGTAGTGACTTGGAAGTGATTTTTAAGTAAGTAAAAGATAAAAGCGAATAACAGCATAAGAGATCCTGTTAGAGAAAAAGCATAGATTGGATCGAGTAAGAGTAAGAACCCTCCTGCAATTGGTCCGATTATTGCACCGCAATTAAAACTAAGGTTTAAATATGTAAATAAATTTTTTCTCATATGAGCTGGTTGTGAGCCAAATATGGCGCGCGCAGCAGGTTCGTAAAATGCAGTTCCGAAGCCAATAAGTGCAGAAGAAATAGAAATTGTATAGAAATCAGAGCATATTCCTAAAGCGATAAATCCGATTCCTCTTAAAAATAATCCGGCTATCATCATAATGATATAGCCTATTTTGTCAGCAATTAATCCTGAGAATAATGGGATAACTCGTGATGTGATTGTCATAACCGTCAACACTGTTCCTACTTGAACAGCAGAAAAATGAAGAAAGCTTAATAGATAAATAGCTAAAAATGCGTATACTGCAAAATACCCAAAAGACATAAAGAATGAAGAAATAAGCATGAAACGTATCGGTATTGAGAAACTTTTCATAGAACTCCTCCTAATATCGTAACCAGTAAAATTATTTAATGGTTAACTATTTTATATTATAATTATACATAAAGTCAGAAAAAAGTAAATTTTAAGAAGAAGGTGGATGGAATTGAATCAATATGCACCAAATGAATTAGAATATATTCGGGAATTTTTAAATACATGGAAAATACCAAACGATACGAGAGAGCCAATTGATATGCTGCAAACAGAAGAGGATATAAAGCTTTTTATGAAAAAATATTTTCATAAAGAGGTTCCATTTCATACGATAGAGGAATTAAAAAGTTTTCGAGAAGATATTCGGTTAACGGTTGAAGGCGAAGGATCATTGCAAAAGTGGTTAGAGAAATACCCATTTCATGTACATGTAAAGGAAGATATGAAAGGTATTACATACGAGCCTGTGCACGAAGAGAATGTATATACAAAAGTATTAAGCATTGTGTTAATGTCAATTCAAGAAAATTTGTGGGGAAGGTTAAAAGCATGCCCAGATTGTCGCTGGGTATTTTATGATCATTCGCGAAATGGAAGTAAAAGATGGTGCGGTATGTATGCTGGAGAAGCAGGAGGAAGAGCGTGCGGTACGATTGCGAAAGTGAAAAATTACCGGGCGAAGAGAAAAGGGAGATCGGGTTATAATGTGTAATTTATATTAGGGGAAGAAAATTAGATGGGGGAATGTAGGATATGAAAGGTACGCAAATGTTAGCTTTAAATAAAAAGTGTTGGGATACAGTTGCACCATATTTCTTTCAAGTGGATTGTTTACCGAAATATGGCCCGTATACAGCGTCTGAAGATGAGATTCATTTGTTCGATTCAATCAGAAATAAAAAGGTTCTTGATATTGGATGTGGAAGTGGGCATTCGTTGCAATATATGGCAGAAAATGGGGCAGAGGAAGTATGGGGTCTTGATCTTTCAAGTGAACAAATTAAAACAGCGAATGAAACGTTAAAGTGTTGCAATCCAAAGTTAATATGTGGAGCAATGGAAGAGGAAGTGGATATTCCGAAAGGGTATTTTGATATTGTATATTCCATTTATGCATTAGGTTGGACTTCAGATTTAAGAAAAACGTTGGAACTGATTTATTCATATGTAAAGCCAGGAGGAAGTTTTATTTTTAGCTGGGAGCACCCAGTATATTCGAATTTACAGTATGCTACAGAAGAAATTGCTTTAAAGTCTTCTTATCATGAGGAAACTCCTATTACGTTTGAAACATTTAAAGGAGAAAATGTACAAGCGACATTATATAAGAGAAAAATAAGTACATACATAAATGAGTTAAATAGAGTGGGATTACAATTGAGAGAATAGAAGAGCCTGAACCATCTAGCTCATTTGATGAAGAACTAGCTGAGCCGTCTACGAAATATTATTCTTTATATAAAGCTAGAATGGTGCCAACGACTTTTATTATTAAGGTGAGAAAGTAAAGTGCTTTATAAAAAGAAGCCTATCATTTCAAATAAATGAAATGATAGGCTTCTTTATTTTTAAAAAAATGAGGTCAAAGATGTACTTTTCATATAAAAATGCATTTCATATAAAAAGTGTAATTATTTTGGGGAAGGGGGATTGTTGTGCGTCATCATAGAAAGTGCAAAAAATTTGGAGTGGCACTGCCTCTTCCGCTTGAAGGAGCAACTGGCCCTACTGGTAACAGTGGTCCAACAGGTCCAACTGGAGGGCATGAAGGTCCAGTCGGGCCTCCAGGCATCACCGGTCCTACAGGGGCAACGGGTCCACAAGGTCCTCAAGGGATACAAGGAATCCAAGTTCCGCGAGGGACAACAGGAGCACAAGGAATACAAGGTGCCGTTGGTGATACTGGAGCGCAAGGTGTAACAGGTCCAGTTGGTTTGCAAGGTCCTCAAGGATTAATTGGAGAGCAAGGTCCAGTTGGTGATATTGGATTACAAGGACTAGAAGGTATACAAGGGATTACAGGCCCTGCTGGTAGTCGAGGGCTACAAGGTCCCCAAGGAATACAAGGAGAGATAGGAGAGCAAGGACAAACTGGCGCACAAGGAATACAAGGAGAAATGGGGGGGACTGGGATATCAGGTGTAACAGGTCCTCAAGGTCCCCAAGGAGCGCAAGGAATACAAGGAGAGGACGGAACTACAGGCATACAAGGAGAAGAAGGCCCGCAAGGAATACAAGGAATTACTGGAGGGCAAGGACCACAAGGTGATCAAGGGCTACAAGGTGTAACTGGCCCAACTGGTTCTACTGGAATACAAGGACCTCAAGGTATAAGTGGAATAAGGGGGATAACAGGTGTAATAGGTCCTCAAGGTCCACAAGGTGTTCAAGGAATACAAGGAATAAATGGATCCACAGGTTTTCAAGGAGCAAAAGGAGTACGAGGGATAACAGGAGCAACAGGGAGTATTGGTACGCAAGGCCTAGAAGGACCACCGGGTGGTCCGATGGGCACTACTGGTCCAATTGGTCCATCTAGTGGAGTGACTGGTCCATCTGGCCCACCCGGTCCACCTGGGGGACCAACAGGTCCAGCGGGTGAAACTGGTGCACAAGGTGTAACAGGTGTGACTGGTGCAATAGGTATACAAGGAATACAAGGGATAACTGGTCCGAGTGGTCCTCAAGGTGTAATAGGTCCTCGAGGTTCCCAAGGTGTAGTTGGAGCAGTTGGAGTACAAGGTGCACAAAGGTCCACAAGGTAACCAAGGAATAACAGGAGCAACCGGTGTAGAAGGTCCCATAGGTATACAAGGTCCGCAGGGAGAAATCGGTCCAACTGGTGCAGAAGGTCCTAAAGGAATGCAAGGTATACAAGGAGTAACTGGTCCAACAGGAGCACAAGGTATGCAAGGATTACAAGGCATAACTGGTTCCATTGGTACAACAGGAGTAGCTGGAGTACAAGGTCCACAAGGAATACGAGGAGAAACAGGAGCAGCTGGAGCACAAGGTATACAAGGTCTACAAGGAATACGAGGGGAAACAGGAGCAGCTGGAGTACAAGGTCTTCAAGGAGTGCAAGGAATACAAGGGGAAAATGGATTGACTGGCCCACAAGGTGCTCAAGGTATACAAGGAGTTCAAGGAATAACAGGTCAGGCAGGAGCAATTGGTTTGCAAGGGTCTCAAGGAATACAAGGTATAGTAGGCCCAACAGGAGCGCAAGGCTCTCAAGGTATGCAAGGAATACAAGGAATAATAGGTCCGGCAGGTGCACAAGGAATTAGAGGTCCCCAAGGGAATTTAGGAGAAAACGGGATAACAGGTTCTCAAGGAATTCAAGGAGTGCAAGGTCCACAAGGAGTGACCGGATCGACTGGAGCAACTGGATCGACTGGCTCAACAGGTGCGACTGGACCGACAGGGATACAAGGAATAAGAGGAGTAACCGGTGCAACCGGTTCAACCGGAGTAACGGGTCCAACTGGTGCTACAGGTTCAACTGGATCAACCGGTCCAACTGGATCGTCTGCAATATCAACAGGTGGCGGCTATTTCTTTTCTACCTCAACAAGTACAATTGCAGCAAATGCCAATATTCCAATTAATAGTGGGTCTACCGTATATGGAACAGGTGTATCTTTAACTAGTTCCACAACCGTTACCGTATCTACGCCAGGAATATATTTAGTAAGTTATTATTTTCAAGGTGATGCAAGTGCTGGGAATGAGACAGTATCTGTCAGATTACTATTAAATGGAAGTCAATTAACAGGGAGTTTTATACAAAACGTAACGACATCAACTGTAGTAATCGAGCCAGCCATTTCAAATACGCTTCTTGTGAATGTAGCGAGTGCAAATTCAACATTAGTATTACAAAATGGCCCGTTAGGTGTAGGGCATGTGACCACTATAGCAGGTGCGATTACGGCAAGTTTAAATGTGGTGAGGATATTATAAAAAGTATAGGGAATATAAAAAACACAAGGAATGTCTTTATAGACACACCTTGTGTTTTTTAATATTAAATAAACATTTTCTTTATCTTTTCGGTTGAAAAATATGCTGAAAGAAGTATTTGTGATGTAAGTTATCTACAACTTTATTTGCTTGATATGTGCGGTGTTGTTCGAGTCGAAGTCTTTGCTCCATCATTTTTATTGCGTGATCTGATAAACGTAACATTGTACCAGTCTCCTTTTCTATAAATATAGTTTTCTGATTGATATCGATTCCATATTTATAACTAAGGAGGCAAAGTGTGTAACATAGGCAAAAAGCACCTTCCTCTCCCATTACGCTTACGAGGTTAGCTGTCGGACTCGGGAAGTGAGAGTTTCCCTACTTGAAAAAGATTCGCCCCAAGTAGCATAGCTACAAAAATGGTTCCCCCGCTCCAAAATTTGGACTCAGCAAAAGGTTGTATAAAGTAAAAAATAACATAAATAAATAATTAAGTCAAACTATTTTGTTTTTTCTGTCTTTTAAGTTGCGTAAGAATCATGCCATCAGGTAGTGTTGTATCTGTTACTTCAATGAAGCTGTGTTTTTTATATAATGCCAGAGCTGGAGTATTGGCTTTACCTGTTTGTACAATGTATGTCATTGAAGACGAGAACATGTTAAATATATAAAGTAGCAGTTTCGTTGCGATTCCTTTTTGAAAAAAATCGGGCGATACAACTAATCTGTGGATATCGATTAGTTCTTCTTCTTGTATAAAAGAAATAAAGCCGACGAGTTTATTTTCAGAGAAATATCCATAGAATGTTTCATCACAATTTTGAATATCGTTTACAGTATCATATAAACGAGGTATTGCAGTACTGTTTAAAAAGTCTGCTTCAATTTTATAAGCTGGAATTTGAACATTTAAAATGGATGATGCTACTTCATAAGAAGTGGGAAGTAATTTATGAATCATAGATAATAACGCCTCCTTTAAATATGATATATTAATATAATTGATTTGTGGGTAAGTTTGACAATTTTTTTCTTTTTTGCATATAATATATGTATCTCCATACATAAAATGTTCGTAGGTATATTTCTATAGTAGGATATGGTTAGCGTAGATAAATACGTAATCTTATATAAGAGTTTAGCTACTCTTGTATTTGATAATACAAACTATAATAGAAATGAGGGACTAAAAATGGGATGGATTATCACATTAATAGTTGGTGCTATTATAGGTATAATTGCTAGTTCTATAACGGGTAAAAATTTTCCAGCTGGTATGTTTGGAAATATAATTGCTGGTTTACTAGGAGCTTGGTTAGGTAGTAGATTATTTGGATCTTTTGGGCCATCATTTGGTGGGATTCATGTCGTGCCAGCATTATTAGGTGCAATTGTGTTAATTCTTATTGTATCATTTGTAGTAAAAACTGCAAGAAAATAAAGGCTATTACTGATTGTTTTATAAAGCCCTTTTAGGGCTTTTCCTAATTAGAGAGGTGGTACACTTGGAGAAAGTAAATATAAGAAAAAGAGATAAGTTGAAAAAGTTTTTTAAAGAACAAAATTATTTAGCTGTACTACTTGGATTCGCGTTGCTGTTTGTAAATATATTATTACTTACAAAAATATCATTCGTCTTTACACCGTTCGTCGTATTTTTAAAAACAATCTTTTTCCCAGTATTATTAGCGGGAGTACTATTTTATATATTGCATCCATTCGTTTCTCTTTTAGAAAGAAAAGGTGTGTCGAGAATTGTGTCGATTGCCTCGATATATATAATTGTTCTTGGATTATTTGTTTTTCTTGCGGTCACGGTTATTCCAATTATTAAAGATCAAGTAAATGCTTTAATAGATAACTTGCCATATTTCGGGCATGAAATCGAAAGGGCAGCACGTAAATTTGGAGAAAGTAATGTAATTGGTAGAATGCAGGAAAGTTTAAATATTGATTTTGCTAATATCGTAAAAGATTCTACAATGAACTTTACAAAATCATTATCATCAGTAACAGGAAATGTAACTGGATTTTTAAGTACAATTACTGAAGTTGTTTTAACATTTGTAATGGTTCCGTTTATTTTGTTCTATCTTTTAAAAGATGGTGAGCAATTACCGAATCATTTTTTAAAGTTTATATCTGAGCAAAGACAACCAGCTGCGAAGAGAATACTAGATGATATGCATTATGCGATTAGTTCGTATATTAGAGGCCAAATTATTGTTAGTTTATTTATCGGTATTATGCTATTAATCGGTTATCTTATTATTGGTATTAAATATGCGGTACTACTTGCTATTTTAGCGATGATTGTAAATATCGTTCCGTACGTAGGACCAATCATTGCAATTACACCAGCTTTAATTATCGCATTTATCGACTCGCCATCAATGGTGTTAAAAGTAATTATCGTTATGATGATTGTACAATTAGCAGAAGGTAAATTTATTTCTCCGCAAGTCATGGGGAAAAAGTTAGATATTCACCCGATTACTATTATATTTATCATTTTAACTGCGGGAAATTTATTTGGAATTATGGGGATTATTTTAGCAATTCCAGGGTATGCGATATTAAAAGTTTTAGTTACGCACGGTTATAGATTTGTGAAGTTGAATACGTGAAAAAAGAGCTAAAACAGAGAAACCTGTTTTAGCTCTTTTTCATTAACAATTGATTTGCGTATTGGCGTGCCCATTGATCAGCTTCTAATATATCATCGAGTGAAGGATCTTTTACGTTATGATGAGCTTCAACTGTATTGTAAATTGTTTTTTCGATATCGAAAAATGCAATTTCATTTTTAAGAAATAGTGCATTTGCAATTTCGTTCGCTGCATTTAATACGGCTGGAGTTGTACCGCCAATTTTTCCACATTCAAATGCATATTGTAGACAGGGGAACTTCTCTAAATTTGGTTTTTCAAAATGCAAACTACCAATTTCTAATAAATTTAATCTTTCATAGGATGAAGGTAGTCGAGTAGGGTAGTGAAACGCATATTGAATCGGCATTCTCATATCAGGAGCACCGAGCTGTGCCATGACTGATCCATCAATAAATTCCACTAAAGAGTGGATGATACTTTCTTTATGAATCATAACATCAATTTTTTCATAAGGAATATCGAATAGCCACTTAGCTTCCATCACTTCAAACCCTTTATTCATTAACGTGGCAGAATCTATCGTTAGTTTTGCGCCCATTAACCAGTTTGGGTGTTTTAAAGCATCCTTCGCTTGTAATGTTTTCATTTCTTCACGTGTTTTATCACGAAAAGCGCCGCCAGAAGCTGTAACAATTAATTTTTCGATTTCCTTATTATTTTCCCCATTTAAACATTGGAAAATGGCTGAATGTTCACTATCAACTGGAATTAGGCGGCATCCGTTTTGTTTCGCTAGTTCGGTGACAATATGTCCAGCTGCAACTAAAGTTTCTTTGTTAGCGATAGCGATATCTTTCTTCGCCTTTAATGCTTCAATTGTTGGGAGTAAACCTGAAACACCGACAACTGAACTTAATACAAGATTTGTATCAGGATGGGTAGATACTTCAATTAAACCATCAGTTCCATATGTAATTTTTGTATTTGTTGAAATACGAGAACGTAATGTATCCGCTAATTCTTTTGTCGCTACGCTTACAATACGAGGCTGAAACGATTCGATTTGTTTTTCGAGAAGATCGATATTATAATTCGCGGTTAAACCGACGATTTTAAAATGTTCAGGATGAGCGGAAACGACATCTAATGCAGATGTGCCAATGGATCCTGTTGAACCTAAAATGGATATATATTTTACCATGAAAAAACCTCCAAAGTTGTTTCGAGTATTTCTGCAAACCTATATATTATTAGACAATCAAGGTGGAAATTCCTGCTATATAAAACAGAAAATTAGGGTTTAATTGGAAAGGGAATGTGATAAACTGTAAAAAACGAAAAAGCAATGAAAGAGAAGAGTACATGTTCAAAACTTTTCAGAGAGCTGATATGTGGTGGGAATCAGTAAGGGATGAATATGGAATGGGCTCTGGAGCTTCTAACTGAAATGAGTAGGTAAAGACGGTTACTTCACGTTATCGAAGTATGAAGTGAGCTAATGATAGCTAATAAAGGTGGTACCGCGGGAGTCTCTCGTCCTTTTTTAAGGATGAGAGGCTCTTTTTGTTTTTTATTTTGAGAAAGGAGGAGTTAGTATGAGTGGGAAAATAATGTTAACAGGAATTAAGCCGACAGGTTATCCGCATTTAGGAAATTATATTGGTGCAATTAAACCTGCATTGCAAATGTCAAAAAATAATGAAGGAAAAGCATTGTACTTTATAGCTGATTATCATGCGTTAAATGCTGTGCATGATCCAGCAAAGTTCAGTAGTTATACGAAAGAGGTAGCAGCTACTTGGTTATCACTTGGACTTAGCGAAGACGTTATTTTTTACCGACAAACGGAAGTGCCGGAAATTCTAGAATTAGCTTGGATATTAGCTTGTCTAACTCCGAAAGGGCTTATGAACCGTGCCCATGCGTATAAAGCGAAGGTAGAGCAAAATAAAGAAGCGGGATTAGAAATTGATGCAGGTGTGAATATGGGATTATATACGTATCCGATTTTAATGGCAGCTGACATATTACTATTTCAAGCTACTCATGTACCAGTTGGAAAAGACCAAATTCAGCATATTGAAATTACGCGTGATATTGCGGCGTACTTTAATCATACATTCGGCACGACATTTACACTTCCGGAGTATGTCATACAAGAAGAAGGTGCAATATTACCTGGTCTTGATGGAAGAAAGATGAGTAAAAGTTATGGGAATGTTATCCCGTTATTTGCAGAGCAAGAAAAGCTACGAAAGTTAATATTTAAAATCAAAACAGATTCTTCACTTCCGAATGAACTGAAAGAGCTAGAAACGTTATTTACGATATATAAAGAATTTGCGGCAGAAGATGAAATGCAGTCAATGCGTGAAAAGTATGAAACTGGCATTGGATGGGGCGATGTGAAAAAAGAGTTGTTTCGCGTTGTAGAACGTGAATTAGCCGGACCTCGTGAGAAATATGAGATGTATATGAATGAGCCGCATTTATTATATGAAGCGTTAGAGAGAGGTGCTGAGAGGGCACGAGCTATCGCAAAGGTAAATTTAGCAGAAATAAAAAAACGGATTGGATTTGAGAGGGAACGTTAAGCGTTCCCTTGTTTTTGCTGGTAATCTGTAATAATCCTATCAATAACAGGAGGGAGATTACTAGGTAATTCATCAAGTGAAAAGAAGCGCAGTTCTTTCGATTCCGTTTGATCGCATACAAGCTCACCGTGGAATTCTCGGCAAATATAAACAGCGAGTACACCGTGTACTTGATCGCCGTTTGGATAGATTTGAAAGAAATCAGGTCCTGAGTATGTACGGAGTAGTTCTGGATTTTTAATGATAAGTCCAGTTTCTTCATATACTTCTCGTTGTAAAGCGTCTTCTAACGTTTCGTTATATTCTAAGGCGCCACCAATAATACCCCAGCGGTTAAAATCTGTACGGAGCTGCAGTAATATTTCATTTTTCTCATTTAATATAATGGCGTGTGATCCGATTAAAATGAGTGGATGATTTCCTACTAGATTTCTCATGTCTTCAATATAGCCCATAATTCTTCTCCTTATATTTAGTAATAATTAGGCAGTTCTTTTAACATTTTTTCTGTTTTACGTGCTGTAAATGCTAAGTTATGATCATCTTTTGTTCTAAAAAATAATGTGCGTAAAAAGATTTTAATGTTTGCGCATAAAATACAATACTCATTAAGGGAAAGGCGTTTTCTAATTTGAGGAAGCCTTTTTATTTTTTTATAAATAATTGAAATTAACTCATCTTGCGGAAAGTCATGATATAGCATAGATAGTAACGGTGTAACAATTCGTTCATCTTCATTATTATGAAAAAGATCCGATGGGATGAAAATTTTATTTAATAAACAATGAATTAATTCCTCGTACCATTCAAAGGTCGTATAGGAATTGTGAACAATTTCAGAAAAGGCATCAGATACGTGGGCAAGACAATGAGCCCATCCTTTATTTTCAATATAGCCTCGAAAATCCATTTCTAAGTTTGTGTATGTAATGAGTTTGTTTTTTATTTCTTCGATATCCTCTTCTGTAAAAAAGTAGTGCGAGTTAGCGAATTGGAGTATTAATGCAAGTAACGAAACAGTATAAGAACGTGTGAAAACCCCATCTGTAAGTGGGGAGTGAATGTCACAATATAAATACTCATCACTTAAACAAGTTTGTAGAAGTAATTTCAACTGATCATCCATAAGGAATTCATGATGAATGAAATGTGCAAAACATTTATATATAAGTTGGTAACGAACGTAACTATCAGTTGTTCCGATATACTGAAGCATATTGAGCGTTAACTCATTAATATCTATATGTTGCAGTTGCGTATAGTCATTTTGTTGTATAAGCTCTAACTGTTGTTGCAATGCTGTAATATCCAATGGAGAACCTCCTCCGCACTTTAAAGATGCGATGTTTTCTAGTATTCTATATATTCAAGGACAATCCTGCTCATGCAAGGAGAACAAGTAGAAATTCGAGTATGACATAGATGAGGGAAGTATATGATGACTATAGAACAGTTAGAAAAACATTTTAAAATAAGAAAAAATGCTTCTTCTATAATGATAAAAGAAAATGATGCAGAGGTTTTTACAGAAGAGCAATTAGAAGAGATAATGCAATATTGCGTTGCTGAAGCTGAAAAAGATGGAATAGAAGAATTGCAATTTGAGATTTCTTCAAAAAGCCCAAATTATGATGTGTATAAGAAATGTTTCGAAACGTATTCATTTGAATATATTACTGAAAACATGATTGTATTTAAGGATATATATGAAGTAGAAGATATAGAAAGTGAAATTGATTTTAAGCTTATTGAAGAGATAGGCGAAGCCGCTTTTTATTCACTGTGGAATGAAGTGACGGGAGAACAAATCGATTATGATCAATTTGTAAATACGATGCTACAAGAAATAGGTGGGCAATGGAAAGAACATTGTTTAACAGCAAGTATCGATGAAGAGCCAATAGGAATTGTAATCCCGCATATTGAAAGAGGTACGTTAGAAGAAGGAAAACTTATGTATTTCGCAGTCGCTCCAAATATGCGAAATAAAGGGTATGAAGCAGCATTCTTTACAGGGGCAATGTTTGTCTTAAAAGAAATAGGCGCATCTTATTATATTGGCGAGACAAATGTACAAAACGAGTGGATGAAGGATGTCTTTGAAAAGAACGGATGTCAGCAGCTGAGCTCTACTGAGCGATATGTGAGAAGGTTTTAGAAGGATGGATGGCTTACTCTCTCGAACTCATTTAGCGGGAATCCATGTACAAATTTTGAACAAGTAAAAGAACTTTTTGCATGTTTGTAAGATAAAAAGAAAAATCGAAACGACAAAGTAAGCTTTCCTATAATACAATAGAGAAGGATTAGACTATAAGAAGAAAGCGTTGGTGAAAGTATGAAGCAGCAAAGAAATTGGCTACAAGCAACTGTAGAACGAAATGAAGATAATACGTTACATATAAAGTGGGAAAATAATATAGAAGAAGTTCGTATTTATTGGAGTACTTCACCAGATCATATTGAAGAAAATGGAGAATTACTTGTAACAGTAAGTGGGGATGCATGTACAATTGAAAACCCGAGTGAAAATGAGCGTCCATATTTTAGATTAGTAGGAAGTAATGGACAAGCAGTCACAGTAGCTGAGCGTAGATTGCCATTACAAGGAGCGTTTAACTTCCGTGATATGGGAGGATATGAAACGACTGAAGGCTGTAAAGTAAAATGGGGCAAGTTGTACCGTTCTGAAGAATTAGCAGGATTAACAGAATGGGATATCGAGTATTTACAGAAGTCGGGCTTAAAGTTAATTTGTGATTACCGTACAGATTTTGAAGTGAAACATAAGCCGAATCCAGGCATTACAGGTGCTCGCCAAGTATGCTTACCAGTAATGCAAGAATTAGCGAAAGATTTAAATATAAATGAATTTTTCCAAGTTGGTGACCTTTCTATGTTAGGGAAACCAGGCGAGTATCTTGTGAAAATGAATCAAGATTTCGTAAGTGGTAATGAAGCATTCGTGAGCTTCTTAAAACTGGCGCAAAACCCGGAAAACTTACCGTTAGTAAACCACTGTACAGCTGGAAAAGACCGTACAGGATTTGGCTCAGCATTATTATTACTTTTACTAGGTGTACCGGAAAAAACAGTAATGGAAGACTACTTACTAAGTAACGGTTTCCGTGAAAAGTTAAATGAAAAAATGATGGCATTTTTAGGCGCAAAATTACAGAACGACGAAAGTAGAGCAATATTAGGTGCGATGTTTGAAGCTCGTGCTGAATATTTACAAGCTGCGATTGATGAAGTTAAAAAGCAATATGGATCAGTTGAAGTATACGCTGAAAAAGCTCTTGGCTATACGAAGGAATCGTTAGAGGAAATGAAAGTGTTATTGCTAGAAGATAAAGTGAAACTTTAATCAGTGTGGGGGGGCATCCCCACTGATTATTAGCCTTCACCAATCGGACTGCCCGTTAATGCGGGATAAATAATGAGGAGGGAGGCTGATTGGATTAGCCTCCTTTTATTATTGTTGCTATAATTTTGTTTATGAGGATTGTTGTGCACCGGGGAGAAAATGGATGAAAAGAACTTACGAATCGGGGGATAAAATGATTCATACACGTTTAAAAGCAGAGGGGTTAAGAGGAAAGCTAGCAACAATACTAAGTCAAGATTATAAGGAACTAGCTGTTCAGGATTTAAAGGTGATTGGAACGGGAGTGCAAAATATTGTTTTTCGCGGAGATTCAGAAAAGGGAGCTTTAGCTTTTCGAGTGCCGTGGGAAAGAGAAGTAGAAAATATAAATGAAGATTTATTTAATAGTCGGATTTCATTGCAAAAGGAAACAGAGCTTTCTAAGTTTTGTTATTCAAAAGGTATTCCAGTGCCAAAGATACATGGATTGCATCTTTCTGCCGAACTTGATTTTTTAATATCGGATTATGTATCTACTGATCATATGCCAATTTCTGCATGTAAAATAGGGAAGTTAGTTAGTGAGCTTCATAGTATACCAATCGATGGTTTACAATATGAGCAGAACATTAGAGAGCCGATTAGTAAGTATATAGCGGAACGCATTGTGAAACGGATAGAAGGTTTTAATACAATTACGAACTGTGGAATTAAACTTCCAGAGACAAAAACAATTGAACATATTCTTAGTACAGCTGATCATATAAAGAGTTTATTGCATATGGACATTCGACCAGCCAATTTAATTGGATATAATGGAGAAATTAAAGCGATAGTGGATTGGGATAACGCTCTAATTGGTCATCCATTATTGGAGCTTATGAGAATAGCTGAAACGAATGAGGTGAATTGGGACGAATTTGAAGAGGGATATAAGAATGATAGTATCTTTAACGCTCCCCCGCATATTGTTAGTTTATTTTATAGGTTAGATACAGCAGTCATGCTTGCAAACTTATTTATAGCACATTTGAAAATAGAAGATAAAGGTGTATTCTATAAAGAGCGGGTTAAAGCACTTTATAATGAAATATATATAAGCTTATAATTAAGCTATGAGAATGAAGTTTTTAAATTAAGAATTGAGGCGAACATCATGAAATACAAAGTAATACTATTCGACGTAGACGATACATTATTAGATTTCCCTGAAACAGAAAGAAACGCATTACATAACGCGTTTGTACAATTTGGCATGCCTACAGGATATAATGATTATCTTGCAAGTTATAAAGAGATTAGTAATGGATTATGGAGAGATTTAGAGAATAAAATGATTACGCTAAGTGAATTAGCGGTAGATCGATTTAGACAATTATTTGCTCTTCATAATATAGAAGTAGACACGCAGCATTTTAGTGACGTATACCTTGAAAACTTAGGAAAAGAAGTACATCTTATAGATGGTGCAGTGAAACTATGTGAGAATCTTCAAGATTGTAAGTTAGGTATAATTACGAATGGATACACTAAGGTACAGCAATCTAGAATTGGAAATTCGCCTTTATGTAACTTCTTTGATCATATTATTATTTCTGAAGAAGTCGGCCATCAAAAACCAGCGCGTGAGATTTTTGATTATGCTTTTGAGAAGTTTGGGATTACTGATAAATCAAGTGTACTAATGGTTGGAGATTCGCTAACTTCTGATATGAAAGGCGGAGAAGATTACGGTATTGATACGTGTTGGTATAATCCGAGTCTGAAAGAAAATACGGCAGGCGTTAAGCCGACCTATGAAGTGGAGAACCTGCTACAAATTTTAGAAATTGCGGAAGTGGCGGAAGAAAAGGTAGCTTCATTTTAATAGAGTTAAGATTTTTCGATTAGTTGATATATATTAAGTTACGGTAGATATATTTGAAAAATCGTTCATATAAGTTCATATACTATGATATGGAACAAAAAAAGATGGTACCAAGTCAAAATAATTTTACTGAAAGAAAACAGAAATAACACTAAATAATATATTTAGCTGTTTGTAATTGGTCATTACAAACAGCTAAAAAAAACGATTGCCTCTTAGGATCCAAGCAATCGTTTTTTTATTTTTTTCGGAGATGAAATTTGTATTTTTATACCCTATCTCCATCAAGTTTAAAAAATGTTTGTTCCCCAGTAATGAAAAAAATGAATTTAATTCTCATAAATAACTGTAAAGTGGTAAAAATTTCGTTTTGGGTGTAATTTAAAATCTTAAGTTAATGGGCATGGGGTGGAACCCTTTCCTTGTTTAGACCGGATATCCGCCTGTTGGCGGTGGCCAAGCACTAAATAATCTGCGAATCAGCACAATTTCTCCTAAATGGTAGGAGTTATGAGATGCAATATTCCGTAGAACACCGCCAGGGGTTTCACCAGGCCATTCCTCCAATGTTTTGTCCAATTGAACAGTTTGGGCGATCGTGCATGCCTGTTCAATCCCTTGAAGAAAATACTGAATAATCTGTTGCCACTCTTCCTCACTGCCAGGGCATTCTTCTTCAGGCCAGCTCTCTTTTACATGGGCAGGCAATGCAGGCTTCTTCCCCTGAGCGGATAATAAGAGAAAATCTTGCCAATAGGTCATGTGTTTCACTAATTGATAAATAGAATAAGGCAGTTCCTCTCTGCGTTTTCCCGCAAGCGCCACGTCTATATCCGATAAAGCATTCTTGATGGGAAGATGTCCTCGTTCTCCTATTAATGATTTTACTAATGCCTGGCTAAACGCTTTATTTGATTGCTCCATAATAACTGACTCCCATCCTGTTTTATTTTCTAATTTGCTGATTTTATGATTCCGTCTTTTTTATATGTACTAAATAAATTATAGAAGCTTTACGACTATTAAGAGAAAGTAAAATAAGGCAAGAATCACTGACTTCTTAACGTACAGGAAATCGTAGGTTTTTATTTGATTAGTACCTTAATGTACAATTGTATTAACAGATAAATCAAAGGTTCGAATGACAACATTCAGGTCTGCGTTAATGTCAGCCACTTTTGATTTTAGCTTTTCCGATCCCTCCTGAATTTTATCCAATTGATTTTATTGTGAATGAACTATGAGTTGATTATAATAATTAGAGTGAACTCTAAGTCAAGAAAAAAATAATAAAAGGATAGTTATTCTATTATGAGGGAGTTCGCGAAGCAAAAATAGCGCTACTATACTAAGGTCTTTCACGTGTTATAATGCGATAATTAAATATTTATATATACATAGTTTCTCAGAGTGATGCGATGTCATGTATGAGCTGTGTAACAACTAGAGGTGAGTGAAGGATGTTAACGTTTTTATTTGAGTTAGACAAGGCTATCCCGCAGAAGGATGAGCCACGGTATGCCGCTTATGCAAATGGCTTTATTGAAGGGGATTTAACAATTCGCGTGAGTGACAGCGTATTTTTTCAGAGGTCATGCATGAAGGTTGCAGAGCTTGGCATTTATTTAGGACAGTGGATGGAACAAGTGCAACATGGGCAGAAAGAACAATTGAATTATGAAACGAGTGACCGTGAGGAAGTAATTCTCGGATTCGTATATGAAGAGGAAGATCAGTGGAGAGTTTTTTCCAGTTGGCAGCAATTTGAACTTCAAGAGCGTATATCAACTACAACATTAGTAGAGAGCGTTCAACACTATTTATATGAGCTAAATAAGGAACTGCGCGCGATAGGATATCCTGTGACGTTTGATCAGTACTTAAGAGGAGAGCGAATGATGCAGCTTTCTTATAAACGACTGTGTGATAGTAAAGCGGATACGACTTTGATAGAGGTTTACAATGGAAGCGAAGGAGTAGGCGCAGTACGGGGCTATTATAAAAATACGTTGATGAAAGTGCTAGACTTCATTCCGAAAGTCGGTAGTAATATCATTTATGAAATAAAGGATAGTAAGAACAATATTCGCGTCATTGCAAAGGATGTAAGTAGGCAGCGTCAAAGAAGGATTTTAGTAACGTACATCGATAATAATGATGCAGAGCATGAAATACTTGTATGTGACGGAAAGTTATTAGATGCAAATTTCTTATTTACTTTTACATATAAGACAGAAGAATATGTTGTTCACAAAACTTCAATTGGGCTTGGAAAATTATTACGAAACGGCTATGTAATCGCAGATTGGAATATTCGTCTTGAGGAAGATATGTATTATATCGAGATGGATGTATATGATGAGGATTATATAGAGGATCAATACTTACTGTTAGGTGTATTTCATGCTGTTTTGTATGGGTGATAAAGTGAAACTTTAATCAGTGGGGGTCTTATTGCCCGTAAATAGTGGGATAAATGAGAAGTACCGGTATTCTTCATGGAAAGAATACTGGTATTTTTTATTTGGTTCTGGAAAAAGTACGGTATTTTCGTTGCAACATACTGGTCGCTTTGATGAATGTAGTGATAAAAACCATAAAAAATAGGCGTATCAAGCAAAGTGTTGATACACCTTAAAACTACATTGTTAAACAACATGCGTCGTCTAGTATATCTTTAATTACTTTAGATTCAGTATTATATATTAAACTTGGTGCCCTTTATTAATCCTCAAAAATAAAAACCTCATCAATCGTACTATGAAGTGCTCTCGCTATATCATGAGCAAGCTGTAAAGAAGGGTTATACTTTCCTTTTTCAAGGTGGCTAATCGTTTCACGACGTACACCAACGCTTTTCGCTAAATCTTCCTGCGTCATATGCACTTTGGCGCGGTATTCTTTTATCTTCGTTACGAACGCCATGGTGCATCTTCCATTTCATCAACTGGTTTATCGTAAAAGAAGATAGAGAATCCGAATGTAAGAATGAGTGTGCTGAAAATAAGAGCAATATCAATCTCTTGTAGTGTAGGATTCGGAAATAACATTTCAATAAAGATAATGATAGCTGTTGTTAATATTGTAATAATGAATGCATTTCGGCACGATTTATTGACAATTTGTTCAAAAAGCTCATCGTGATGAACTTTTCTATACGTCGTGAAAAAGGAGAAGAAACAGAACATAGGAAACAATCCTTTTTCATAAAAAAATCCGAGAAACCCAAAGAAACCGAAAAATCCTAAATATTTTATCCAAGTCGTTTTCATGATAGATTCTCCTTTCGATGTTAGAAATAAAGTGAAACTTTAATCAGTGGGGGGGGGTTCTTCCCCCACTGATTATTAGCCTTTACCAATCGGGCGTTTACGGGCAGCCCGACTCCTACCTAACTTCTTTGCTCCAGCCGAATTTTGAGGTGGGAGTCTTACTGCCAGTTAATGCGGGATAAATCACTATATGTTATAAATATATCACATATGGAAATTCATAGTAATAATAGTTTTGCGATTTATTTCATAATAATAGTAAAAAAGGTTAAATATTCTGTAAAATAAAAAGGGAAATATCGTAAAATGGATGTAAGGAGGGGGAGGACGAAATGTTAACTGGGATAATGATCGTTATATTACTTGTAGTTATTACTGTAATTGGAACGGTGTTAATTGGGCGAAATGGTGATGCGAATTATAGTAAAGCGACAAAAGGAAATATTAAACGACTTACGATGATTTATATAATACTAGCTGTTGTTTTAATTGTTGGATTAGGAGTTTATATTTATTTTAAAGGTTAAAAAAACTGAAAAATGTAAAAATCTAAAAATATAAGTATGCTATAATGTTAATATAGTTAATTGGTAATTAAGGAAAGGATTGGATGTAATGATCGAAATTTTGAATGTGTCAAAAAGTTATAATGGATCTACCTATGCAGTAAAAGATTTAAGTTTATCTGTACCGAGCGGAGAAATTTTTGGGTTTTTAGGACCGAATGGTGCGGGTAAATCAACGACAATTAAGATGATTACTGGTATTCATGGGGTGGACAAAGGAACCATTACAATCAACGGTAAAGATATTATGAAAAATCCGATGGAAGCGAAGAAAACATTTGGCTATGTTCCAGATAGCCCGGATATGTTTTTACGATTAAAAGGGATTGAATATTTAAACTTTATGGCTGATATGTATGAAGTACCGAAGGAAGTAAGACAAGAACGAATAGAGTCATTAGCGAAGAAGTTTGATCTGTACAATGCTTTATCTGATCAAATTCAAAGTTATTCACACGGTATGAGACAAAAGATTGTTATTATAGGTGTGCTCGTACATGAACCAGATGTGTGGATTTTAGATGAACCGTTAACAGGTCTTGATCCGAAATCTGCATATATTTTAAAAGAAATGATGAGAGAACATGCTGATAAAGGGAAGATTGTATTTTTCTCGACACACGTATTAGAAGTAGCTGAAAAAATATGTGACCGCGTCGCGATTATTAATAAGGGAAATCTTCAGTTTAAAGGGAATTTAAATGAAATGAGAGATCATTTTGAATCCAATGAATCACTTGAAAAAATGTTCTTGGAGATGACGGGCAATGAGTAAAATTTGGACGTTAACGAAAGTATTATTGAAATTAAATTATGCAGATTTCATAACAGATAAAAAGAAAAGATGGGCGTATTTATTTTCATTTGCAGCCATTTTATTTGTAGGTTTTTTAATATTCGGTTCGATGACCCATGGAATATATGAAGGAATGATACACCTCGGACAGGATCCAGGAATTGTTATTGCGATGGGATTAGCAGTTGCTAGTATATGGGTATTTTTGATGAGTATTATGAACATTTTAACAGTGTTTTACTATAGTAATGATGTTGAAATGTTGCTACCGTTACCGTTAAAACCAGCGCAAATTATTTCGGCAAAGTTCTTTACAGTGTTAATTACACAATACGTAATGAGCTCGTTTATTTTATTGCCTATCTTTATTACTTACGGTTTAAAGAGTGGTGCTTTCATTACATATTACATTTATATGATTGTCATTTACTTATTCTTCCCGATCATTCCGCTAGTTTTAGCTTCGTTAATTATGACAATTATTATGAGGTATACGAATATAGCGAAAAATAAAGATCGAGGAAGTATATTTATTGGAATCGTAAGTATACTATTTATCGTCGGAATCAATGTATTTATGCAATGGAGAAATAAAAGTGCAGTATCTGGAGCTGGAGATTCAGTTGCGAATTATCTTACAAATAATCAATCCTCCCTTTTCATACAAATGACAAATTATTTTCCAACTACATATTTTGGTGCAATGGGATTAGTAGAAAATGCATCGTGGAAGGGAATATTATACGTACTAATATACATTCTTATTTCTATCGCATTTTTCGGTTTGTTTTATTACATTGCAGAGCGTACATATTTAAAAGGGGTTATTGGACTTTCAACGAGTACAGCAAAAAAAGAGGTAATTTCAGCAGAAGGTTTACAGAAATCAACAGTACAAAGTTCTCATTTAAAAGCATATGTGAAAAAAGAATTTAAAACGTTATTCCGTACGCCACAATTTTTCTTAAATTGTATTGTGCAAACTTTCGTTATGCCAATTATGCTGTTCTTTGTTTTGTTTGTACAAGATGGAAATTTAAAATGGATTACAGGGTATATTGATAATCCAGAATCAGCAGGTTTCGCAATTGGTGTTGGCCTTTGTGCATCCTTATTTTTAATGGGGAGTAACGTTATTGCAACAACCTCATTCTCACGAGATGGAAGCTCTTGGTTTGTGAATCGTTACTTACCAGTAAAGGCTTCGGATATCTTTTTTGCGAAAGCGATAACGGCCTGGTTAATTAATGTAGTCATTTTAGGAGTATTCGGTATTACAATGGCATTTGTAGCAGGTATTTCGCCAGTCTTCATGATACTTTGGTTCTTACTAAGTGCGAACGGTTTATTGTTAATTAATTTAATCGGTACACGCTGGGATGCACAAACTGCAGATATTCATTGGGATACAGAACAGAAATTATTTAAAAGTCGATATACAACTTTGTGGAATTTTTTAGCTAATATTTTAATAGCTTTAGTTATTGTAGCAGGTGTAAGTGTATTATACTTCTTCCTTCAAGTAGGACTTTGGATTATGTTTATCGTTTTATTTGTAATGTTTACGATTGTAAATTATATCTTTATTAAAATTTTAAAATTAGGCGCTGAGCGTATATTGTCAAATATTAATTAAAAAGGTAGATCCTCTGTATTCGTGCAGGGGATTTATCCATAGATGGAGGAGAAAAGGTGAAGAAAATAGCAATTGTAACAGGGGCAACTCGTCTGAATGGAATTGGTGCAGCTGTATGCAAGGTGCTTGCTCAAAATGGGATAGACATTTTTTTCACGTACTGGCCTCGGTATGATAAAGCGATGCCATGGGGAATGAATGATCAAGAGCCCTTTTTGTTGAAAAAGGAAATTGAAAGTTACGGCGTTCGATGTGAAATGGCAGAAATAAACTTATCGCAGTCTTATTCGCCTAATCGTGTATTGTATATGGTATCAGAACGTTTAGGGGATCCATCTATTCTTATTAATAATGCGGCGTATTCTACTCCTACGAAAATTGAAGAGTTAGATGTAGAACAGCTAGATAAACATTATACGGTTAATGTTCGTGCTCCTATGCTATTAAGTTCATTATTTATTAAACATTTTTCACTTAAAACGAGTGGAAGTATTATAAATCTTACTTCCGGGCAGTCATTAGGCCCGATGCCAGATGAACTAGCATACGTAGCAACGAAAGGAGCAATAGAAGCATTTACAAAGTCAGTTGCACCAGTAGCTATGAAGAAGGGGATTACAGTCAATGCTGTTGATCCAGGACCAACGAATACAGGATGGATTACAGAGGAATTACAGCATCATTTAGTATGGAAATTCCCGCAAGGAAGAGTTGGAGAACCGGTGGATGCGGCACGCTTAATTGCTTTTTTAGTAAGTGAAGAAGCGAAGTGGGTTACTGGGCAAGTCATTCATTCGAACGGTGGTTATTCATAAAAATATTATGTTAACAAGTGTTGAGAAATAAAAAAATTAGTAATTATTTTGTTTTTTGTATAAATAAAATGTCAAGAAAGATAAAAAATTGATAGGGGAGTATGTTGTCATTTGTAGATTGTAAATCTTCATGTGACAACATACTCTTTTTCTTTTGCTACAGAGGAGGAAAATGTAGTAGAAAAAACTCGAATATTAAAATAAATTTATCGTTTTTTGTACGTATTATTATGAAGATTACTGTCGGAAAGATGGTGATTCGTATGAAAAGGGATTTTTTAAGGGGAAATAGAATCGTAAAGAGAAGGATAAAATTGTAAACATAGGGGGATTTTTATGAAAATGAAAAAGGTCGCTATCGCATCAGTAGCAATTGGTACAATGCTTTCAATGGCAGCTTGTAGTACCTTCACAGATAAAGATGAAGCGAGGAAGGATCAGGTAACTGCACAAAATGAAGAGCAATCAAAAACGACAAGTGCAGATGAAGCGTCAAAAACAACGAAAGATACTGAAAAAGACACAAATACTTCTTCGAATGAAAAAACAGATAAGGATGCAAAAAATACAAAGGAATCATCAGGAACAGAAAGTAACGGCAAAACGTCAACTCAAAACCAAAATGGAAAAACGACAGATAAAGAAACGACAGGAAAAACGAAGGATCAAACTACTAGCGGAAAAACAACAGATCAAAGCACAAGTACAAACAATAACGGAAAGACAACGAAAGATCCGAAGAAAAACGTCGCTGTGAAAGCAAATGTAAAAGAAGTGGTTACATTAATTGAAAGCCTAGATAAGCAATTAGCTGCAAATCCTAAATTAGAAACAGTAAATAAACTTGGAAAACAAATTAATGAGAAGTGGGATGTAATTGAAAAAGATATAGAAGCATCACATCCAACTGAATACAAAACAATTGAACAAAGTTTGTATCCATTAATTATAAGAGCGGAGAAAGAAAATATCGATATTAATAAAATGAAGTCATTAACGACGAAAACGAAAAAAGATTTAAATCAGTTATTGACGAAGCTTTCATAGTTTCAAAAGCCTACTCGTGTGAGTAGGCTTTCTTAGTTTGTTGTACATTCTCGTTGGGTGTTAAGAAATAAAGACTTCATTTAAAAGGAACATCACAATGATAAAAACGAGTGATAACTATTAAAGATATTTTTTGATAGGAAGTCATATAAAACGCTCCCTTGTATTTATATTTGCAATTTAGTAGTTTTTAAAGTTCATTATTCTCTACAAAAATTTCATTTTGTAGAAAAGGAGAATGAATTGAGATGTACGATAAAGAGGAAGTTTATGATGAAGAAATTGCACCGTTAATGCAGCAGATTCTTGAAATCTGTAAAAGAGAAGAACTTCCAATGGTAGTTCAGTTTTATCTCGCTGAAGAGTCGCCATATGATGAGGAGTCAGTTACACCATTATATTGCACATCAATTATTATTCCTGGTGATCGTAACGATGAGGAAGGTATCCAACAATTGCAGGATATTGACGAGGTAATGAAATATGGAAAGAATGGTCCTCCATACTTTATGGCAGCAACAATACGAAAAGAATAAAAGAGCAGCTAGCAAAAGCTAACTGCTCCAATCGGTAATATTATTCCAAAAGTACTATTTTTCAAACTCGTCTAGTGCTCTTGCAGCAATTTTGACTTTAGAAAATGCACCACTGTTATTTTTAAATACAATCTGGTATTTACCATTAGGAAGCAAATCAGACCACTCAGTACTAAATTCATTAATAGTTTGTTGTCCAGGTGTTAACTTTCCGTTTGATAACCATCCACCTTTAGAATTATATAAATCATAACTGAAAGTTTCATTACCAATATTTTTAAGGAAAACTCTTAGATCCTTCCCGCCTTCATGGTGAAATTTGTAAATTCCTGAACCGTAAAAAGCGAACTCTTCATTAGCCTCTAAAGCATATTGAACTGGTGGAAGTTGCACTTGATTAGACTCAGTACTTGCAGGACTTACCTTTGTTTCTTCGGTTGCCGCGAATGTTGAAGTTTGACCTAAGCCGATAAGAGATGCAGCAATTACAGGGATAGCTAAGAATTTTTTCAAGATAAACACTCCTTATGGTTTTTAATTGAGATTTGCTCTCAAACACATAATAACCAATTAAGGTGAATAAGTTAATAGATGAATATTGTGTTTTACAAAAGTAAGCAATAATTTACAAATAACGCAACATATTGACAAAAAGTTAAATAAAATAATCCTTTTACTCAAAAAAGATTGCCAGTATCCTAAGAGGCAATCTTTTTTGAGTTGTTTGTAATGGCTGATTACAGGTTTTAAATACTATTTAGTGTTATCTCTACTTTCCAAAACCTGCTCCATATTATTAGTCGCCCATTCCATCATTAAAAGGATAATTGGACGTAATGACTCGCCAAGTACAGTTAACGAATATTCTACTTTAGGGGGCACTTCACGATATACCTCCCGATGTACGATGCCATCTGCTTCAAGTTCTCTAAGTTGAAGTGTTAACATTCTTTGGGTGATATTAGGTTTTAATCTTTTTAATTCATTAAATCGTTTCTTACCATCTAATAAATGATAAAGAATAACACCTTTCCATTTCCCGCCAATAACCTCGACCATAGCTTCTACTGGACAAGAATATTTATTTAAAAATGGATAATTTACATCATCTTCTTTTGAACTAATCATAAAAAGACTCTCCCTTAACAATAGTATCTTTTTTGATACTATAGCACATAAATGTGCGTACTTGTATCATTGTTACTTTAAAAATATAATTTGGTTAAATAATAATTTAATGAAAAGGGGATCTTTTATGACTAACACAAAACAAAATACAAAACAAAAAATTATTGAGGCTTTTAACTTTAGACATGCAAGTAAAGAATTTGATCCTATGAAGAAAATTTCAGAAGATGATTTTAAATTTATTTTAGAAACAGGAAGATTATCTCCTTCTTCTTTTGGATATGAGCCTTGGAAATTTATTGTGGTACAAAATAAAGAATTAAGAGAAAAACTATTACCATATTCATGGGGAGCAGGTGGGCAACTTTCAACAGCAAGTCATTTTGTCATTGTTCTTTCAAGAAACATCAAAGATATGCACTATGATGCAGAGTATATTCAGCACATGATGAAAGATATTATTGGATTGCCTGAAGAAGCCCAACAAATGAGATATGAATTCTTCAAAAAATTCCAAGAATCGGATTTTAAATTGTTAGACTCCGAACGTGCTGTATTTGATTGGTCATCGAAGCAATCTTATATTGCTTTAGCTAATATGATGACTAGTGCAGCTCAAATCGGTATTGATTCTTGTCCAATGGAAGGATTCGATAAAGAAAAAGTAGATTCTTTACTTCGTCAAGAAGGAATTTTAAAAGATGATAATCTTGAGGTATCAGTTATGGTTGCATTTGGATACCGTAAAGGAGAACCAAAATTTAATAAAACAAGACAAACTATGGATACTATTGTTGAATGGATTTAATAAGATAAATTTGTATCCATATAACGAAAAAAACGCTACCCTTTCTATAGAAAGGATAGCGTTTTTTTATGTCTGTTTTTAAATTTAGCGAGAATGCTTTGTGAATAGTAGAAGTGCTTTTTCAGGTACATAGAATTTCTCGTTGCTTTCTACAACGATGCCTCCTAATTCATAATCTTTCCTACCAATATAGATAATGCTTTTATTAACAAACAATTTGGCCTCCGTATTATTGCGTTTTACTACAAGCACCGGGTTTCGTACATCTTTTTTGTCAATCGTTACAGTTGCACCAATTTGTTTAAAGGATGTTTCAGCATCTAAGAATAATTTCTTAGTTAATTCTTCTAATTGAAAGCCCATTGCTTTGGCCATTATTTTCGCAATGTCTGTATTTTGGACTAAACCGTATGGCTTTTGAGGACCGTAAGAGTATAAGAATACATCTTCACCCGTATGACCACCAGTTGTAAAACCGATGTTCGCACGGTTGGCCAATAATTTAGTAAGGATTGGACCTACATCAGCTTTCTTTTTTGCAACTTTTAACCTTTCTCTTTCGTCATCAGTTAACTTGTCTAAACCGTAAAGAGCAGCAACTTCTTTTATATTAGATAAATCATCTTTTAGTTTATTTGTAGCACCCTCAAGTGTCATTTTCGCCTTTTTCAGTGGGGCAATGTAAGCTGATACTGGTGTGGTATCATATCCTTTTGTGGTATTGCTGTTGCCAATGGAAATACCGCTATTACCATGATCCGCTAATGCAATGACCATAGTGTTACCGTCTTTCTTCGCAAATTCTAATGCTTCTGTAACTGCATCATCAAATGCCAATACATCGCTAATCATCCCGATTGGGTCATTTGCATGTGCTGCCCAATCTGCCTTACTACCTTCTACAAATAAGAAGAAACCATCTTTATCTTTTGATAATGTTTGAATTGCTTTTCTCGTCATCTGGGAAAGAGTTGGCTGCTTAGGATTGGTTATTCTACGATCCATATCGAACGCAAGGGCAGTATTAGAGAAAGAACCCCAGATTTCCTTTGATTTGGAGTTTAATAACGCATCTTTTGTTTCGACAAAGTCATACCCTTTGTCTTGAATCACTTTTACTAAATCTTCGTTGTCTTTACGAATTCCGTTGCTTGTCGTAGGCTGAAGTGCTGCTTTTCCACCACCTAATACAACTTCTATATTTTGATAAACTTGCTGTTCACCAAGTACTTCGAAATCTTTACGGTTAACGTGGTGGGCAGAGAAACTAGCAGGAGTAGCATGCTGAATTTCTGATGTAGCAATGATTCCTGTCGCGCGGCCGGAACTTTTTGCGCCTTCTAAGACGTTGGCAACTGGACGAAACTTGCATTCTTCTTTAACTGGTTCTAAGCCAGGTGAATTCACAACAGAAGGTAATACGCCCACGTAGCCGGAATTTGATTTATTTCCTGTCGCTAAAGCTGTGGCTGCTGGTGCAGAGTCCGTAATAGCTGATTCTGCGGAATACGTACGAACACCTCCGGATACAATTTGATCTAGTGCAAGAGGTGAACCTTTATACCAGCGGGCTAATGTTGTAGCAGAAGAACTTGTCCCATCTATAACCATGAAAATCACATTTTTAGGTTGCTTTCCTGCTTTTTTCACCTCAGCTTTTACCTCGTTATCGTTCATTATGCTTCCTGTTGCTAATGTAAATAGTGCTACCGTTCCCGCTAATGTTAGTCCCATTATTTTTTTTCGAAGAGTAGTCATTGTGGTTCCTCCATAGGTCGTTTTCGATATCCCAATCTAACGTTCGTATGTAAACAAGATTTATTATTAGTAGTACCCCATTGCAACGAAACTAACAATAACGATTGAGTCAAAATGTTGGGCACAAAAAGTTAAATTAAAGCTATTTCTTCAGCAAAATATTCTCTTCATATAAAACTTCTTTGCACCCTTAGTTACATGGTCTTTCCTATAAAAAGAATCTTCTCTTTATTTTATGGGAAACATTTAAAAAAGGATGGTGGGGACATGACAATTGATCGAGTTTGTACAATTGGGCCAGCGAGTAATAATGAAGAAACGTTAGCGCAGTTAATAAACAATGGTATGAAAATTGTTCGGTTAAATTTATCACATGGTACGCATGAAAGTCATAAAGACATCATTCGTTTAGTAAAATCGTTAGACGATTCTATTAAAATTCTAGGGGATGTACAAGGTCCTAAAATAAGATTGGGTGAAATGAAAGAGGAACAAATTACACTTGAAGCAGGGGAGTTATTTACTTTACATACCAATCCAGTTCAAGGGAATAAAGAAGAAGCAAGTGTTGATTATGTAGGGATCGCGAATGACGTGAAAGTTGGAAGTAGAATTCTTATTAATGATGGAGAAGTTGAGTTAATCGTTGAAAAGATAAGTTCGGAAAAAATAGAAACAAGAATAAAAACAGGTGGAAATATTTCCTCTCATAAAGGGGTGAACTTACCAGGTACAATTGTTAGTTTGCCAGCTATTACGGAGAAAGATAAAAAAGATATTCAATTTCTTCTAGAAGAGGAAGTTGATTTTATTGCGTGTTCTTTCGTTCGAAAACCTAGTCATATAAAGGAAATACGAAGTTTTATACATGAACATAAAGAAACTTCCCCAAATTTAATTGCAAAAATAGAAACGATGGAAGCAATCGAGAATTTTCAAGACATATGCAAAGAAGCGGATGGCATTATGATCGCAAGGGGAGATTTAGGTGTGGAATTGCCGTATCAATTTATTCCGCTTTTGCAAAAAATGATGATTCGTGAGTGCAATCAAACGAATACATATGTCATTACAGCGACACAAATGCTTCAATCTATGGTAGATCATTCTATTCCTACAAGAGCTGAGGTGACAGATGTATTTCAAGCTGTATTGGACGGAACGAATGCTGTTATGCTTTCTGCTGAAAGTGCGTCAGGAGATCATCCAATCGAAAGTGTGAAAACATTACGTCTCGTTTCTGAATTCGCTGAGCATGTAAAAAAAGACGGTCCTTTTGCGATGAAAGATGTATTGGAATTGCTGCATAAGTCTCTTTAGTTTATATAGAAGGATTTATCTCTCATCCTAAAAACGTACGGAAAGGAATCAGGATAGGAGGTGCTATTTTAGTATTTACTTACAGATTGAAAGGTGGCATTCCAGCTGCCTATATGAAAGAATCATTATGGAACATGGAGGTCTTTCGGAAATCTAAAGAAGGATTTTAAATTAATTAATCCAATTATCTCATTTAAAATATGTTCATTCCTATTCATAAATGATATCCTTATAGTTGAATACTTTTGCTGAATCAGCAAGAATTTGTTGTTCTTTCTGTATGAATTCAACTTTTTTATGGAAAGATATGTTAGTAAGTGTGCAATTTGAACGTTTTATTTTTTAGAGTATGATAGGAGGAGAATGAATATGGAAGCAATTGAAGTAGGCGAAATTTTTAGTCTTACCGATGAGAATAATGAAGAACAGGAAGTTGAAGTGCTTGGAGCGATGGATGTCGAAGGTGCAGAATACATTGCAGTTGCCTTTGTAGAAGACATTCAAACAGAAACTGAGGAAGACATTGATATCTTCTTTTTAAAAGTAGAAGAAGATAATGAATTCTCATACATAGAGAATGACGAGGAATTTGAAAAAGTATCTGCGGCGTTCGAGAAGATTATGGACGAGCAAGAACAAGAATAATAATAAAAAGAGTTAGACAAAAGAGGGAGATGCATATCTGCCCTCTTTTTTTTATATGGTTGAAAATTACATTTATAGAAATCAATAATTATATTATGTAAACTGAATGACTCTTTATTTATGCACTAGAAAAACCACCCAAATGAGGGTGGCGCTTATTATATATAGTTATTAAATGTGTTATTTTCCAAGGAAGAGAGGGGAATCTTCACTTCAGTACCTTCCTTCATATTGCGCAATACAACGGTTTCTATAACAATTTCCTCTTCACCAATTATTAGCACATACGGGATATTTTCTTTATTTGCATAATTAAGGGCACGTTTCAATTTACGTCCAGCTAGTTCAAGTTCGATTTTTAAGGAAGTAGTAGAACGCAATTGCTGGGCGATTTGTAAACATTGTAATTCTGTCCCGAGTGGAATGATAAAAAGATCTGCTGTAGATGATATGGTTTCTTTCTGTGATAGTGCTGTATAAATAACGTCTAAACCGAATGAAATACCGACTGTTGGATAGTTCATATTATCACCACGGAATGCTCCGATAATATTATCGTATCGACCACCGCTACCGATGCTAGATGTAATCGTGCCATCTTTTAGAAAGATTTCATACACAGTGCCTGTATACATTGTGAGTCCTCTTGCTAAAAACGGATTGAATATCGTATTTTCATTTATTCCGAGAGCGAGTAAGTATTGCTGTAGTTGTTGTAGTTCTTCTACTCCATCGGCGACAAGTGTATTATTGAAAGTGTCTTTAAAGTCGGCTATAGGGAGCTTTAGGCAAGATAAAACAGTATTACATATTGTATCGGCCATTTCTACAGTAATCCCGCGCTCCAATACATCTTTTCGTACACCATCAATCCCAATCTTTTCGATTTTATCCAATGATAAAATTACGTCACTCGTTAGTTCAGTAGGGATGTTAATAGACTGGAGAATACCGTTTAACAATTTTCGGTTATTATATTGGATCGTTACTTCTAAGTTTAACGTTCGGAACAGCTCAAACGCCATGCTCATGAGTTCAGCTTCCGCCATGACTGATTCTACACCGACTATATCAACGTCACATTGAATGAACTCACGGAATCTTCCTTGTTTAATTGGCCCATCTCGAAATACTTTCCCAATTTCATAGCGTTTAAAGGGTAGGCGGATGTTCGGATTCATCGCCACGACTTTTGCGAATGGAATTGTTAAATCATAACGTAAGGCAAGATCGCGTTTTCCTTGATCCTTAAGTGTATATATTTCTTTTAAAATTTCATCGCCACCACCGTACTTGTATGACATAAGTTCATACATATTTAACGTTGGAGTTTCTAAAGGTTTACACCCATATCGTTCAAATGTATCTTCACATGCTCTTTTAATTTTATTCCTTAATACTTGTTCCTCTGGTAAATAGTCTTTTGTCCCTTTTACATTTTTCATTTCCACCATAATCACTCCTCTTTTAAATTAAAAAAAGCTATGCGGGTATAAAAATACCCACATAGCTTTATGAACGCTTCGTGGGTCAACAGGAAAAGCCCTGTACCCACGAAGAAAAATTTTTCTTCGGATACACGGCGTTACGTATGATGATGAAGTTGGAAAGACGTATTAAAAGTTCGCATTAAAAATCTCTCCTTAACATAAGTTTTTCCAAATTATATCAGATGAATTTGGAAATATCAATATTTTCAGTTTTAAAGGGAAGCCTATTAATTCCACAGTAGCTACAAGATATCTTCTGTTCGTGCCATTTTTACCGCCTCTTCACGATTGCTGACACCTAGCTTTGAATAGAGATTTGAACAGTAATTACGGATCGTTCCTTCAGATAAAAATAGCTTAGCAGCAATAGATTTATAGCGTAATCCTTTTGATAGATGCTCTAAAATTTCTATTTCGCGTTTTGTAAGTCCGTACGGGTAAGTTTGTTTAGTCGATCCGATTTTTTCTAATTGCTCACGTTGAAGTTTCATTTCCTCGAAAACTCGTGTAGCAACCGATTGATCGATCCAAGTCCCACCATTATAAATAAGCTTCAAGGCTTCCTTCATTTCTTGTGGATGAATAGACTTCAACATGTAACCTTCGGCTCCATGCTCTAGTGCAGTTGCTGCTTGTAAGGAATCTTCAAATGTTGTCATAAGAACAATTTTCATATTAGGCCAACGTCGCTTCATTTCTAGTAAAGCTTCAATACCATTCATTTCTGGCATTTGAATGTCCATTAGTACAATGCCAGGCTGTAATTGTTCACATAGTTTTAAAGCTTCAGCTCCATCGTGTGCTTTACCAACAACAGTAAAATCAGTGTGATGCTCTAAAATTTGCTCTAAACTATTTGTAATAAGTTCCTGATCATCAACGACCAATAAGCGAATTATGTTATGTACAAACTCTGTTTGTAATGGAATATTACAAACGATGAATGTTCCTTGCTCAGTACTAGAATGAACAGATAATGTACCGTGAAATTGTTCAAGTCGTTCTTTCATTCCACTGAGGCCAAAGCCAAATTGAATTTCTTCCATTCCAATACCGTTATCTTCAATTTGCAATCGAAGTTGTTGTCCGTCGAAATGCAGTTGAACGGATATGGTGCTCGCTTTACCGTGCCGAACAGCGTTTGTTAACGACTCCTGAAGACAACGATATAAGCAAAAATTCACTTTTTGCATCACAAGAGTTTCATTGCCAATCGTACGAAATGTAACGGTTGTACCTGTAGATTTTATAAATTCTTCTGTTAATTGTTGCAGTGATTCACTTAATGAATTACTAAGTGGATTATGAGATAGCTCGTGTAGATGCTTTCGAATGTCATCTAGACTATGCTGAGCAATGCTGATAAGTGAATCAATTCTTTCAAACTGTGAATTCGGTACTGATGATTTTAGTGATGTGACACCAGCGATGAGAGAAGTAAGTGTATGACCAATTGTGTCATGTAGCTCATGTGACAATCGATTACGCTCTTCTATTAGAGTAAGCTCTTCAATCCTTTTAATATGTTGTTCTAATAGTAGTTTTTGCTCTTCAATAATTCGAGATTGTTTATGATACTGAATTAATATATTAAAAGAAACACCAATTGCAAAACCGATACTACAACTAACAATCATTTCGTATGGCGACCGCCCGGCAATCAAGGCGTTCAATAATGGGAATACAAATCCACAAAAAATACCGCTCCATATATAATTATTTTGATTACTACATAGGCCAATAGTGATTACGAGTAAAATGAAAGGCCAAAGTAAATTTGGGGCTACGGATGCTAAATAAAGATAAAAACAACCTGTGGTGATAATATCGAATGCAGGGTACCATTCTGCTTTCTTATATCGAATAATTAATGGTACAAGGTAAACGACAAAAGCGAGAGCAAGTACGATTATACTTGACGTATGAATGAATGATGGAAACATAAAATTAGTACCGATGATAATGAATAGCCAAAACGTTCGTACTAATATAAATATCCAATCATACCAAAACCATTTTTTTGTGAATGAGAACATGAATTATGCACCTACTTATATTTTAAGATTAATTATCTAATGATTCAGATTCATCATGTAACATATCTTTTAAATCGTCAATAGAAAGACAGACAACAAAGCATGTCATATGAAGCAGTTGACAGTTTGTCACATGTTTTATGTGACAGAGTTGCACATAGTGTCACGAGTAAATTAAAGCATTTTGTCACTATGTTATTTAACAATATTGAAGTTAAGGTGAGGGAGTGAGGCAACAGAAAAATTCAAAATAATAGGAGCGATGTATAATGAAGTCATTTTTCTTAAAAAAAGGAACGGTCCTTACTTTAACAGGGACTATATTGGTTGGAGCGTTAGCAATACCTTCTTATGGAAACACACATGCGGTGAATAAAAAGACATCAACCGAGCAAGCTGTTGATAAAGCTGCCGATGCGGCAAATATTCCAGGAGTTATTGTTACTGTAAAAAATGGAGAGGCCAGCTGGTCATATGCTTCTGGTGAAGCAAATATTGAGAGGAATCATAAGGTAGATGCTGACTCTGCTTTCAGAATCGGGAGCACAACGAAGACGTTTGTAGCTACGGTTGCATTGCAGCTTGCTGGAGAGAAGAAACTAAGTCTAGATGATACGGTAGAGAAATGGTTGCCGGAACTTATAAAAGGGAAAGGCCATGATGGTAACAAAATTACGATTCGTCAATTATTAAATCATACAAGCGGAATTGCAGATTACTTGACTCCAGATCTTAAAGCGAAATTAATAGAGAATCCAAGTGAGAATTATACAGCGGAACAATTAATTTCCCGTGCCTTAGAATTAGAACCGGTAAAAGGCTGGTCATACTCGAATACGAATATGGTTATTGTAGGATTGATTATTCAGAAGATAACAGGGGAATCATATGCCGAGCAGATAAAAAAACGAATTATTGAACCTCTTAGTTTAACAGAAACAGTCCTTCCTGGAAGTTCGATGGATATTCCGAAAAAAAATGCCCGTGGCTACTTGAATACGGGAGATAAATTAGTAGATATTACTTTGTTTAATCCATCATTTGCTAATGCTAGTGGTGAAATGATTTCGACAGGAGAAGATATAACAACGTTTTTCCGTGCCTTATTAGGTGGGAAATTACTGACACCGGAAATGCAGAAGGAGATGGTGACTAACACAGTAGATACCCCATTAGGAAAGTATGGGCTTGGTATTCACGCAACAAAATTGCCAGATGGTACTGAAGTATGGGGACATGGTGGTGGTATTCCTGGTTTTACTAATTTTGCTGGTGGAACGAAAGATGGTCAACATGTTATCTCGATAAATATTAATGTATTAGGGGCAGAAAAACAGATTAACAATATTTTAGCTTCAGAATTTGCAGCGAAATCAAAAAAGGAACCCACAGATAAGGAAAAGAAAAGTAAACATCGAGAAGAAGTGCAAAATGTAATAGATCAAGTAGTAACGAATAAAAAAATTCCAAGTGTTATAGCTGGCGGATTAAAGGATGGAAAGCGTTGGTCGTATGCCACCGGAACAGCTAGTTATGAGATGCCACGCCCCGTAGAGCCGAATTTTTCTTTCCGTATCGGAAGTATAACGAAGACATTCACTGCTTCTGTTGTACTGCAATTGGCTGAAGAGAAACAATTAAACCTTGATGATACAGTTGAAAAATGGTTACCGGGAGCTGTACAGGGTAACGGATATGATGGGAGTAAAATTACAATTCGTCAGTTATTAAACCATACAAGTGGGATTGCGGCGTATACAGATTTAGATATGCGAGATATTACATTGCCTCAAAACCCATTTCGTTATTATAGTACCGATGAGCTCATAAGTTTAGCACTTGCAAAGCCGCCTGTATTTGCACCAGGGGAGGGCTGGGACTATTCGAACACAAATACTGTTATAGCCGGGGAAATTATTCGGAAGGTAACAGGAGACACGTATGCGGAGCAAATTAGAAAAAGATTCATTGAACCGCTCGGGTTAAAAGAGACTTTCGTAATGGAAGCAAGTTCGCACATACCGGGTAAGCATGCTAATGGATATAATATGGATAGATCAGGTCGTTTATATGATTTGACAGAAATTAATCAGTCATGGGCAAATGCAGCTGGAGATATGGTTTCAACAGTGAAAGATTTGACTACATTCTTCAGTGCACTGTTGGGTGGAAAGCTCTTAAATCAAGAGCTAATGAATCAGATGTTCACAACAGTAGATTCACCTATAGGTAAGGTTGGACTGGGAGTTTATGAAGAGAAAACACCAGACGGGCAATCGTATTGGGGGCATGCTGGTGGGACTTTTGGATTTGAAACAAGGGTCGGTGGACCTATTGGGGGAGAACATATTTTAGTAACTGCTATTAATGCAGTAGGTCCAGAAGTCATTACAGGCAGGGATAAAATATTTAATAAAGAGTTTGGACGTTAAATGTAAAACCGACATCAAGCCTTTTATTTGAAGGTGAGAGTCGGTTTTCTTTTTGCTCTCTTAGTACCTTTAAGTTGAGGATGTTTAGAGTCAAAACCTAATAATTAAAGTTTTACTTTAAATTGAATAAAATAATATGTGAAGTTTTGTAGGAGAATTTGAAAAAGGTGTATAATAAAAGGAAAATTAATGATGTGAAATAAATTTCTATGTATTAAAAGGAGAACCTCATGAAAAAAGATAAAACAAATGCGATGCGAATATTGGATAAAGAAAAAATTGAATATTCCATGATGTCATACGATCCAAACGACGGGAAAATTGATGGAGTATCAGTAGCGGAGAAGATTGGACGAGAAGTGAGAGAAGTATATAAAACACTTGTCGCTCAAGGGAATAGTAAAGATTATCATGTGTTCATTATCCCGGTAGATGAGGAACTCAATTTAAAAGCAGCCGCAAAAGCAGTAAGTGAAAAGAAGATTGAAATGATTCCTGTTAAAGATATTACGAAAGTTTCAGGATACATTCGCGGCGGTTGTTCACCAGTAGGAATGAAGAAGTTATTTTCTACATGTATTGATGGAAGCGCCCAATCACTTGAAACGATAATTGTAAGCGGCGGGAAAATTGGCGTGCAAATTGAGCTTAAAGTTGAAGATTTGATGAAAGTGACGAGAGCGCAGTTTGGTGAGATAACGAAGTAAATAGTGGAATTTAAAGGGACATAGAAGCCTTACATATTTGAAAAAAGAACCTGTGAATTTGAAATAAAGTCATTTAGCAATGCTTATCAAGACTTAATTTCTAAAAAACACTTTAATATCAATCCCACAGCATGTTATATGTGTATAACATGCTGTGGGATTTTTCTACTTGAAATGTAAATCTTTGTTTTTGATAAATGAAATAATTTTTGTTTGGTATATAGATTTTAAGTTTTTTGCGACAGAATCCATTGGGAAACAAAAAAACTATACCTGTTATTCCGATAAAAACGAACATTTTTTAATGAACATTAAAAAATGTTCATATTTTCATTGTGTATTTACTAATAGTTTGTTATATTACCAATATAATAATTTTAAATAACATCACTCGTATATACTCGGTAATATGGTCCGAGCGTTTCTACCTAGTTCCCAATGAAAGAACTGGACTACGGGTTAAAGTATTCGGTCGTTCGGTGTATTGAGCCGCTACCGATCTATAATTTAGCATTGGCCTCATCTTTTGCTTAATTAACTTTGACTACCGTAGTTCTAGAAAGTAGAGATTCTTCTACAATTTCTAGAGCTTTTTTCTTTGGACCAAAACTTCGAGTATAGAAAACAACAAGAGAAAGAGGAGAGATTATTTATGAAGAAAAATCTGTTGAAAAAATATGGTGCCCTAGCAACTACTATCGCATTGTCATTCTCAATACTTGCAGGATGTAATGCTAGTCCAAAACAAGTAGCAGAGGCAAAAAGCACTCAAAATCCTATCTTAATTCAAGGCCCAATGCCAATAGAAGCTGAAAAATTTGCAAAAAGGTTAAAAAATGTGAAAGAAGAAAAATCTGGGAGTTTTGTATTTTATAAAGGAACTGTAGACAATTATCCTGTAATCGTTGCGAAAACAGGTAAAGGAATGGAAAATACAGCAGCCGCTACAGCAGTGGCTATTGAAAAATATAAGCCTATAGCGATTATTAACCAAGGAACATCAGGTGGACATGATCCTAATTTAAACGTATTTGATATTGTTTTAGGAAAACAAGTGACGAATATAGGTTCGTTAAAAACAACAAATATGAATGAGAACCAAGGGATTGAGCCGGCAAAATGGATATCTATGGACCTGATGGCTTCTGAAGGAAGTGCAGGAGAAGATCCAAATGCTGAGAAAATCCGATACTACGAGGGAGATAAGGATTTACTTGCAGCAGCTAATGCAGTAAAAGACAAGTATACAAAAGGTAAAGTGGTGGAAGGTACTATAGGTTCAGCAGACGTTTGGAATAATGAAGTTGATAGAATTAAGTGGTTCCATACAAAATACGGTACATCTGTAGAAGAAATGGAAGGCGCTGCCGCAGCGCAAATCGCAAAAGCTTATGACGTACCATTTTTAGGAATTCGAGTATTATCTAACAATAAAACAAACGGCGGAAAATACAACCCGAATACAGCAGCGGCAAATCAAGAATATGTATATGAAGTAGTTAAAAAGTATATAGATTCGATACCAAATAAATAGTAGTAGTTCTGTCTCAATATAAAAATGGTATCATTACTGCACAATGTGTTGTGAACTCAGAATTACCAAAGTTTCTTTAATTAAAATAGATTGGTGCCTTACATGGTATCCAATCTATTTTTGTACTTATTCTACAGAGGAAGAAGGGTTTTACACAAAAAATAAAGACAGTTATAGAAAAAAGAAAAGTCGAACGATTTATCAAATATGCATAATTGCATAAAAAAATTGAAATTTATAAGTTAACATTAAACTACTTTTTAATTGTAAAGAATATTTTAATAATCTTTACTAGAGAAGGATATTCCTTGTGAAAAGTAGATAAACAAAAAGTGTGGAAATAATACAGACTCAATAGAGTTTTGTATTAAATAAAAAGAAAAGGATGGGTATGGCTTTCTAAAAGTTTTTGGGGGCTAGAAAGCATTTTTTAGTTAATAGCTTCAAATTATATTTTAAAGGGGAAATGGGTATATGAAGTTTAGAAATACAAGGCTTGCTATGGTTACACTATCTTCATTTTTTATTTTAGGTACTGCATCTCTATCATTCACAGATATCATACACGGTGAAGTAGCTTCTGCATCACCACAAGAGATTATTGTAAAAAGCTATGACGATACATATTATAATAATGCAATAGGAAAAATGGGTTTAGAATTAAAGAAGGAACTTCATAATATTATTGATGATCATACAAAGTTATCATACAGTGCGGTTTGGGAAGCACTAAGAGATACTGATGAAGATCCAAATAATAAAAACAATGTGCTACTCTTATATACTGGGCGTTCGCAAGGGAAACTTACGAATGGTTCAGGAGTTGATAATTGGAACCGAGAGCATGTTTGGGCAAAATCTCACGGTGATTTTGGAACGACTGCAGGAGCTGGAACAGATTTGCATCATTTAAGAGCGACGGATGTATCTGTAAATAGCTCACGTGGAAATCTTTATTTTGATAATGGTGGTGTGAATCATTCAGAAGCGACAGAATGTAAGTACGATAGTGATTCTTGGGAACCTCGTGATAGTGTAAAAGGAGATATCGCTAGAATGCTATTTTACATGGCTGTTCGTTATGAAGGAGACAACGGCGAAATAGACTTAGAATTAAATGAAAAGGTGAATAACAATAAAGATCCATACATGGGTAAACTATCCGTTTTACTAAAATGGAATGAACAAGACCCGGTAGATGATTTAGAGCGAAAGCGTAATGAAGTGATTTTTACGAAATATCAACATAATCGTAATCCTTTTATTGATCATCCAGAATGGGTAAATAAAATTTGGAATTAAAATATTTAAAGGTATTTTGCTTTGAGAGAAGGGATTGATCACTATGATCAATCCCTGTTTATATCTATACTAGAATAAGTGATTTTTATAGGATTGGAGAATAGAATAGATATTTTATTAAGTTAAGTATAATATGAGTCTTTTAATACGGTCCCCACTCAATATTCACGCCAACAATAAGAAAAATAAGTCCAATGATAAACCAAATGAATGCAAGTGGAGCCATGAAGCGAATCCATTTTCCATAAGAAATGCCGCTCGCTGCGAGAACGCCCATTAAAACACCGGAAGTTGGATTGAGGCAGTTCACTACACCTTCTCCAAGCATAACAGCCTGTACTGTAACTTGGCGTGTAATATGCATGAAATCGGCTAATGGAGCTAATATCGGAATGAAAATAACAGATTCTCCTGTCCCGGATGAAATGAGGAAATGTAATGCGGCACTACTTACATACATGCCGAGAACGCCAAATACAGGGCTATGTCCTTCGAGAGACTGTGCGAGTTGATTAACGATTGTATCAAGTAATTTGCCTTGTTCTAAAATGACTGAAATACAACGAGCCATTCCGACGATCAAAGCACCGTATATGAGATTTTGGCAGCCTGCTAGAAAAGTAGAAGCGATATCGTTTGCTTTCATACCACCTATTATTCCCGCTGTAATTGCTATGAATATAAAAGTAGCGGTCATTTCTGCGTCCGTCCAATGTAGACGAAAAGCGCCTATTAAAAATGCAATTAATGATAAAGCTGAAACGAATAAAATTAATTTATGACGTATTGTCCAAGGAACTTCTGTTTTCCCTGTTTCTTTCTCACTTGAAAGAGCATTACTTGGAAACCAGTTATCTCCGAGTATGCTTCCTTTATTCGATTTTTTTAAGCGTTTTACATACCAATTAATATACAAAATGGTAGCAATTAAAAAAGAGATATAAATTGCCGTACGTAAACCAATTCCTGAAAACATCGGGAGTTCTGCGATTTTTTGTGAAATGCCTAAAGGTGAGGGAGATAAAATAGTAGCATTAAAACCAGCATAAGTGCCTAAATAAATAATTGCTACGCCGACGATAGCGTCCCATTTTAATGTGCGCGCAACGATGATGCCGATGGGGATAAAGCCAATAACTGAGTTAACGATAATGCCAGTTGTGCCGAGAATAGAAAAGAGTGCGGCGACAATGCAAATGAAAAGTAATTGCTGATTACGAAATTTGTTAATCACATGATAGATTAAACCGTCAAGAGCACCTGTTTTTTCAAGAATCGCAATAGCTCCACCTGTAAATAAAATTAAGAAGATGATCGGAGCAGCAAGTGTCATTCCTTTTTCAATAGCGGTAAAAAAAGAAACAAACCCTACCGGCGATTGTGGAACAGAATGATAACTTCCTGGTATTGTCGTTGTAACAGTACCGTTTGTAACTCTTTTAAATTCTCCAGCAGGAACGAAATATGTAGCAATGGCACAAAGTAAGGCGATAAAAAATAGTAGTACGTACGCGTCAGGCATTTTAAACTTTCGTTTACTCGGCTGTTTTTTTACCTCGGTCTGTAATTGCATAAAACCCCTCCTTTTTCACCTGGTTAATTTTTAATATTCTGAAATTTATCTGTGAAATAGATTATAATAAAGGTGGCTTCTTAAGGCAATAGTTTTTCTATCCTTTTTCTGCACATACAAATTCTTGCAACGTTTGACAGGGAAACGAAAAAAATCCAAGAATATGTAATATAAAAGGAAAAGAAAAGAGGGAAAGAGATGTGGAAAACTACGGATCTATGTGATGAATTTGAAAAGGAATTACAAATATGTCGCCAGTCTTTTCGGTCTTTCGGGAAGAAAAAACAATTCTATGGGAAAATCGCAACGGTAAAAGTGAAGGATGATAATGTGCTAGTAAAAGAGGGGTTACAAACACTGCCGGAAGGTACAGTATTAGTTGTTGATGGCGGAGCTTCTAAAAATTGTGCGTTACTCGGTGATAATTTGGCCGCTATTGCGGAAGAAAGAAACTTAGCAGGAATTATTGTAAATGGGTATGTTCGTGATTCTAGTGAATTAAAAAATATTAATATTGGTATTGTAGCGTTAGGGACAATGCCAAATAGAAGTGTAAAAGAAGGAAAAGGAGAAAGAAATATTCCGGTGCAATTTGGTGAAGTTGAATGGAAACCGAATGAATATGTTTATGTAGATGAAGATGGAATTATTGTTAGTGATAAAAGCTTACATAGTGAGGGATGACTTCTAATAATGGAAGGCTATTAAGCTATTATTCTTAGAAAATAAATCCGATAAAGCATGGACAAAATTCTTTGTCAATAGTAAAATAATACAGAATTTAAAAATTACAGAATGTATAGGTTTATCGATTTACGATAAAGTGAAACTTTAATCAGTGGGGATTTTGTTCATCCCCACTGATTATTAACCTTCACCAATCGGGCATTTACGGGCAGTTGATCCCCACCTAACTTCTTTGCTTTCGCTGAATTTGAGGTGGGGGTCTTACTGCTCGGCGAATAGCGGGATGACTTGAAAAGGGAGTAAATTTTGCCTAGAAAAGTGAATGTTATCACAATGGTGCGTTCATAAACGAAATTATTTTTCCTATACAAATATAGCCGCGAATAATGCGGGTAGGAGGTGTTGTACATTTTTGTTCGACACTTACAAAAAGAGAGTGTCAACCGCATGCCCTTAAAGGGTCTTTTTTTGTGTGAATGTTAGTAAAGGGAGGGAATTTTGGGATGGCAATGTTAAAGAAATGGCTGCTTACATCATTAATGGCAGTGGCACTTGTATTTGTTTCTTTTGCGAATACAGTACATATTACGTTTGCTGAAGGAAAGACAGCGAAACTTGCAATTATTGGTGAATCACAAAAAGGAATTATGTTATGTCCGAAAGAAGTTTCCATTGAAGATGGAGAAACAGCTTTTAGTTTGCTACAAAAAGTTATGGGTGACAAAGTAACATCTGAAAGTATGTCATTTGGAACGTATATAAAGGGCATCGATGGATTAATGGCCGGAGCAACGAGCGGTTGGTTGTATGATGTAAATGATAAATCTGCAGAAGTTGGGGCGGATAGTTATAAATTAGAGTCTGGGGATGTTGTTGCATTTCGTTACGTTGCAGACTGGAGCAATATGAGTCAACAAACGTTGCAACAAACGTTAGATAAATTTGGCACTTGTAAAACTGTAGAAGAGCCAAAACCAGAGGAACCGAAAACAGAAAAACCAGATGGTAAACCAGAGGAACCGAAAACAGAAAAGCCAGATGATAAACCAGAAGAACCGAAAACAGAAAAGCCAGATGGTAAGCCAGAAGAACCGAAAACAGAAAAGCCAGATGGTAAACCAGAAGATAAAGTAACAGAACAACCAAAGCAAGAAAAAGTCGAAATTCCAGCAGCACAATTAAACGAAGCGATTTCTAAAACGTCAGAAAAGATGTTACAAGATGGAATTGGTAGTGATTGGGTTGCGATTGGACTTGCTCGTTCAGGTGTAAATGTTCCGCTTGAAACGAAAATAAACTATGTTAAGCCAGTAGCTGAAAAGGTTAAGAAGCGTTTAAATCGTTTTTCAGCAACAGATTTAGCTAGAACGATTATTATGATGAATGCAATGAATGTTGATCCTACAAAGGTAGAGGGACAAAATTTAGTACAAAATTTATTTGAATCAGATAAAGTGAATTCTGTTACAGGATACGCATTTACATTACTTGCATTAGATACAAAGAAATATGAGATTCCGGCCGAAGCAAAATGGAATCGAGCTGCTTTAGTACAAGCACTTTTACAAGCGCAGCATACAGACGGTGGCTGGACATATGATAGTTCAAGTAGTAAAGAAAGTGCTAGTAACGTTGATGTAACAAGTATGGTATTAGCAGCATTAGCTCCTTATCAAGATCAAGCAGATGTAAAGCCAGCTATTCAAAAAGCTGTTGATTATTTATACAAGCAGCAGCTAGGTAATGGTGGTTTTGCCGCTGATGGACAAGAGAATTCTAATAGTACTGCACAAGCAATTATTGGACTATCGCTAGTTAAAGATTTAGATCACGATCGTCTTAATAAAGCAGTACAAAATTTAATGTCATACCAGCTTCCAAATGGTGAGTTCAAATGGTTACCAAGTGATCAAAAAGGTAGCGGAATGGCTACAGAGCAAGCATTTTTAGCGTTACTTCAGTTTAAAGATCTCGGGAAATCGATTTATGATTGGTCAAATGTAGTAGAGAATGAAATTGATACGAAACCAATTGTAGAGCCAGAGACAACTGTAGAAGAAAAAGAAGTTGTAGAACAGCCGAAACAACAAGAAGAGTTACAAAAACAACCAAAAGATGAAAATCTAAAAGTTGTTGTAGATAACGAACGAGTTAATAAAGAAACAAACAAGAATAAGAATCAATTACCACAAACAGGAGCATCTTCTCATAGTGCAGCAACACAAGTAGGTATGGGTGTATTATGTATCGCTTCTGCATATGTATTATGGAGACGTAAAGCAGCTTAACAAAAATTAGGAGCAATCATTTGCTCCTAATTTTATTATAAAAGTGAGGGCTAATAATGAGTGGGGATGAACAAAATCTCCACTCATTAAAGTTTCACTTTAATATGAAAGGTGAGGGACAGCATGAGTAAGATGAAATGGTTCATTTCTTTAGTTCTTTCATTGGGATTATTAGCCGGATGTGAAGAAACGGCTGTAAAACCTGAGAAGAAGGCAGAACCGAAGCAAGAAGAGCAAAAAGAAGTAGCGAAACAGGAAGAACAAAAAGATGTACCGAAACCGGAAGAGAAGCAAGCTGAACCGGAACCGGAACAGAAACAACAAGAAGAGCAGAAAGATAAACAAGAACAAAAAGTAGAAGAGAAACCGAAAGAAGAAAAAGCGCAGGAACAACCTGAAGTAAAGAAAGAAGAGAAACAAAAGGAACAGCCTGCTGCAAATAAACAACCAGAGCAACAAAAAGTACAAGAAGAGAAACCCCAGCAGCCGAAAGCGCCAGAGGTTAAAGAAGAAGCAAAGGTTGTTAATCAGCCGAAAGAAACACCAAAGCAGGAGCAAAAAGTAGACCCGAATAAAGAGGAGAAAAACATACCAGCTCCGCCAGTACCAACACCGGTACCGCCACCACCGCCACCACCAGTACCTAAAGCAAAACAAGTTACTATCTCCGTAAAAGGAAATGAAGGGTACTTATTAGGTGCGAAAAAGGTTGATGTTCAAGAAGGCGATACAGTTTACAGTGTGTTAAAGAGTACAGGATTAGATGTTGATGCAATGGGCTCTAAAGGTGATATTTATGTAAAAGGTATTGAAAACTTATATGAAAAAGATGTAAATGATAATAGTGGATGGAAATATCGTGTGAACGGTGCATTTCCGAACCGTAGCGCAGGTGTAGTTACAGTTAAGCCTGGAGATAAAGTCGAGTGGGTGTATGTATACTAAATTAAGAAAGGATCTTCGGTAAAGGACTATGAAAATAAGCTTTTCTTCTTTACATCCTTTTGTGAATTTTTTCTATTATATTGGGGTGATGATACTATGTATGATGTGTCTTCATCCTCTTTTTTTAATTGGAGCGATTATACTAATCCTTATTATAAATATCATGCAAGGGAATAGCGAAAAGATAAGAAAGATGTTACCGGGTACAATCGTTTTCTTTCTTATGGTAATTTTATTTAATTCTTTATTAACACATAGAGGTGCAACTACTTTATTCTGGTTAGGAGATAGCCGAATTAAGCTTGAGGCCTGTATGTATGGACTTGTTATGGGATTATTATTAGTTGCGATTATGTTTATGTTTGCTTCTTATAACGATATTATTTCGAGTCATAAATTTTTATATTTATTTTCAAGAATTTCACCGAAAGTTGCATTGTTAACGATGATTACAGTGAGGTTTGTTCCTTTGTTTATTAGGCGGTTAAAGAAAATTACACTCGTCCAAAAAACGAAAGGTGTGCAATTAGATTCAGGTTCACTCATTGAGCGTATAAAAAATGGAATGAAATTACTGCAAGTGTTATTAGTTTGTTCGTTAGAAGATGCACTACAAACAGCAGATTCTATGCAAGCTCGTGGGTTTGGTGTAACGAAGCGTACGACATATATTCGATATAGAATGGAAAGACGTGATTTGTATACGCTAAGTTATTTAGTTTTTCTATTAATAACTTCATTTATATTTAGTTATTATGGCGGAGGGAAATTGATTATCTATCCGAAAGTGGAATCAATACTGTTCCAGCAATACGATGGAATTATGTTTATATTATTTATGATGTTTGTTAGTTTACCAATTATGATGGAAGGAAGGGAATGGATATGGTGGCGCATGCAGAAATGAAGAATTTATCATTTATATATACTGATGAAAATGAAGAAGCGTTACAGCATATTTCTCTTTCTGTTCAAAAAGGAGAATTTATAGTACTTGCTGGCGGTTCAGGTTCTGGGAAGACAACTTTATTAAAACATTTTAAAAAGGAGTTACTTCCAATTGGCACGCGTTCTGGACATACATATTATGATGGTGCTTTATTAGAAGAAGTACCAGATTTATTATCTGCCCAAGAAATTGGTATGGTATTTCAAAATCCAGAAAATCAGATCGTAATGGATACCGTTATTCAAGAATTAGCATTCTCTTTAGAAAATATCGGATTACCATCACATATTATTCAACAAAGAATAGCGGAACTCATTAGCTTTTTGGGATTTCAAGATTTATTACATCAATCTGTTCATACTTTATCTGGTGGTCAAAAACAACTTGTAAATTTAGCTGCGGTGTTAGTCATGCAGCCGAAACTATTATTACTGGATGAACCGACAGCACAACTAGATCCGATTGCTGCGAAAGAGTTTTTAGGATTATTAAAACGTATTAATGAAGAACTTGGAATTACGATTATTTTAAGTGAACATCGTTTAGATGAAGTTATACCGCTCGCAACACGCGTTGTTTGTATGGATAATGGCAGAATCATTTATGATGGTACTTCTAAAAGTGTGATAGCGAACATGTGGGAAGTAGAAAAGTTTCGTCCATTCATTCCGCAAATTCCAAGATTGTTTTTAGAGTGGAATGTGAAAGAGATTCCATTTACAGTGCGAGAAGCACAAATGAAAATGAATGATTTTTCAGCGATATCATATAGGAATGGGCAAGTAGAACAATATGAAAAGCAAGAAGTAATTTTAAGTGCAGAACATATATCTTTTCAATATGAAAAAAATAGTCCACTTATTTTACGAGATTTAACAGTGAACATCGAAAAGGGAAAATGGACAGCTCTAGTTGGGAAAAACGGAACAGGGAAGTCTACACTGTTAACGATTTTAGCAGGATTGCAAAAAGCTAGAAGAGGTAAGGTAAATTGGAATGGGAAAGTGGTACATAAAATTGATTCGAAAGAACGATTTAAAAGTATAGGGTACGTATCGCAACATCCGTACTATCATTTTACTTTTGATACAGTATGGGAAGAGGTTTATGAGCGTGCGCGTGAATTATATGGTGAAGAGGGAAAAACAATAGCAGAAGAAATGTTGAAAAAGTTCTGGTTAGATTCACTTAAAGAGCGCCATCCACATGATTGTAGCGGAGGAGAGCAACAATTACTCGCATTATGTACAACGTTATTATCAAAGCCAACTTTATTATTACTCGATGAGCCGACAAAGGGACTAGATCCATGGAAAAAGGAAAGAGTAGGAGAGCTATTTAAACAGTTGCAAAAAGAAGGTACAACAATTGTAATGGCAACGCATGATATTGAGTTTGCAGCGAAATACGTTGATCAGTGCATGATGTTATTTGACGGGAAAGTCATTATGAATGATGCACCGAAGGAGTTCTTTAGTGGTAACTTCTTTTATACAACATCTATTAATCGATTCATCCGTAGAGAGTTGCCATTTGCATTAACGTGGGAGGATGTGTACGAAGCGTGTCCAAACGATATGTTGCATTCATAATATTTATTTTTGCTGTTGTAATATGTACACTACTCTTTACGACTTTTATTATGGACGGGTATTACATGGTAAGTAGTTTGTTTTTATTAGCTGTCATTATGTTACCTTTCTATGTTCGTTTTGAAAGGAAGGCGTTTGTTTCACGTGAAATTGTTATCGTTGCTGTGTTAGCCGCGATTGCAGCGGTTAGCCGGGTACCATTTTCTATTTTACCAAGTGTACAACCGACTTCTTTTGTCATTATCGTTTCTGCAATTGTTTTTGGGAGTGAAACTGGCTTTATGATTGGGGCAACGGCGGCTATTGTATCTAATATTTTTTTAGGACAAGGTCCGTGGACGCCGTGGCAAATGTTCTCTTGGGGCATGATCGGGTTTATAGCAGGACTATTACGTAATACATTTTTAATGAAAAAACTGTGGGGAAGATTGTTGTACGGATTTGCCGTTGGATTTCTATTTGGCTGGATTATGAATTTTTGGGGTCTTCTTGGTTTTATACAGGAAGCAACGTGGGAAACAGTTATTGCTTACTATGTCGCAAGTTTTTCTTTCGATCTTAGTCACGCGATATCGAATGTTATTTTCCTTCTGTTATTTAGTACGTCATGGATTACGATCCTCACAAGATTTAAAAAGAAATACGGTATATTAGATGAGCATAACGTGACATAGAAAAGCATACTCATATAAGGTAGGGTCGCGACTTACATATTCGTTTGCCTCTTTCATGCTTCTTACATATTGTAAGAAGCATTTTTTATTGTCAAAAAATAGATTCAATATATATCCGTTATTATATGAAATTATTTGTATAATAGTAGGTGAGAATTATTTTCAAGAGGGAGGTGTATAGTTAATGAAGTTAGTTATTCCGAAGCAACATGGAGCATGGGCGATGCTTGTCATCCCATTTCTATTAAGTGTATTACTTGGTAAACCTACTTTTTATCATATCCCATTGTTTTTAGCCTGGTTCTTTATCTATCTAGCCACGTATCCATTTCTCATGTACATAAGGCAAAGACGAAAAAAAGAATTTCTACACGCCGCAATTGTTTATTTTATCATTGCATTTATATTTGGGATGATTTCTTTATTATATGAATGGCGAATTCTTTTATTCGCAGTATTAATGATTCCATTGTTTATTGTAAATATGTATTACGCTCGTCAAAAAAATGAACGAGCATTACTAAATGATGTTTGTGCGATTATAGTGTTTTGTATAGGTGGTTTAATCAGTTATTATTTCTCCGTGAAATTCATAGATAAAACAGCATTATTCATTGCGCTTATTTCATTTCTATATTTTTTAGGAAGTACGTTTTATGTGAAAACGATGATTCGTGAAAAAAATAATCCGAAGTATCGTTTTATATCTTGGGGATACCATATTGTATTAACGGTAATTGTATTTGCTATAAATCCATGGTGTTCACTCATATTTTTACCAAGTGTAATTCGGGCCATTATGTTGTATGGCAAAAAGATTTCTATATTAAAAGTAGGGATTTTAGAAATTGTTAATTCTGTATATTTTTTTATAATAACGGTAATAATGATGAAGTATGCCATTTGAAAAAAACTTCCCATTTTTTGATGGGAAGTTTTCATTCTTGTTCTAAAATGTGAACGGTATAATCGCATCTTTGTAATGCTTGCTCTACAGCGTAAAGGGATTGTTCAATACGTGCGCGATTAAAATCTTCTTCAACAGTTTGTAATGCATCTTCTAAACAATGTTTCGCTTCTTGTAAGGAATGAAAAGAATCTTGTACGTATCCACGAGCATTCTTTTTCAAAGTAGTAGCCTCCTTTTGTACATCTTTTTGTAGTATGAACAATAAAGAAGAAAATATAGTTTTTTATATTTATTTGACAATTATAATAAAATTACGTATAGTTAAATTTAAAGTGAATATTTTCTTATCCAGAGAGGTGGAGGGACTGGCCCGATGAAACCCAGCAACCGCGATGCAGGTGCTAATTCCAGCAGAACATATTTGTTCTGGGAGATAAGACGAAGATATACGTAACTTCTTCTTATCGGAGAGGTTTTTTTGTTGCAAAAAAACCGATTACGAAAACATATAATAAGAAGAAAGGGGTTGCGAAGTACTGTGACACTCGAAAAATACGTAAAACTGCGTAGTACAGTTTATGAATATATGATAGAGCAAGATAAGCCAATATCATTGTTAGATATTCAAGAACATATCGTTTCGCATCATGAAGGAAAATTCACTAAAAAAATGTTACATCAATTTTATTTATCAAGACTATTAGATGAACTCAAACTGGATGGGAAAATTACTTTAGCTGATGATGAATATCGCTATGCTGAAAAAGGGGTATTTTATAAAGCGGGAAAAGGGAGCTAGGCTCTCTTTTTTTCTTGAAATAACAAAGTATGTAGCGTAAAAGACTGCTAAAGCAGCCTGATACAAGGGAATGGTGTTGAGTGTGTAGTGTCAAAGATTGAATGTGCCTGAAAGAGGCACTTCATATCGGCTGCAAATGAAAAGAGACACCTCCGCCGAATAGGTGTCAGTCGTTTTGTCACGTAGACTCGCTACTTGACAGTTATTAGAATAACATGCAGGATTTTGGAAGTCAAAAGGGAATTAGAGGAAGAGGTGTTGTTATGTACGCTTACTTATTAAAAGATATAATGAAATGGATTCCAAAGTACATTATAGATAGAGGATATGAATATTATGAAGAGGGACATGTAGAAGATGTTGAAATACACGACAAGAAAGTATCTGCGTTCGTTACTGGAAATGCAGGGAATTATGAAGTGATTATTGATCTTGAAGATTTTGCAGAAAGTAGCTGTGAGTGTCCTTATGAAAATTATTGTAAACATATGGCGGCAGTTGTGTATGAAATTCAAGGTGCTGGTGAGGGTACAGTTAAAGAGCAATTGAAAGGTCTAGAAAAAGAAGAGTTACTAACAGTATTAAATCGTTTGTTACAAAGTTCGAAAAATGTGCAAATTGTAGAGACGATGTTAAAGAAGGGGAAACTTTAACTAAAGAGGGAGTTGTTTTGTAATGAACGTACTAATTATATATGCTCACCCTAATCCTTCAAGCTTTAATGGGGCAATTTTAGAGCATGTGCAAAAAGGACTTGAGAAAACAAATCACTCTGTTACGCTACTTGATTTATATAAAGAACAATTTGATCCAGTGCTTGTATTTAATGAAGAGAAGAAAAGACGTGATTTACTAAATGAAGAAGAGACGAAGCGATATAGAGAATTAGTGCAGAAAGCGGATATTCTTCTTTTCATATATCCGATATGGTGGTGGGGCATGCCTGCTATTTTAAAAGGATTTATCGATCGTATTTTTGTAGCTGGATTTGCTTATAAATATGAGGGGTCATTACCGAAAGGCTTATTTAAAGGAAAGAAAGCATGGGTTATTAATACGTTAGACTCACCGTTATGGTACGTGGCCCTATTATATCGATCAGCGGATTGGATTATGATGAAAAGAGGGGTTTTACGTTTTTGTGGTATTCGCGATATAAAACGTTCTGCTTTTCAATCTGTGAAAACGAGTAAACAAGAGAAGCGTGAAAAATGGCTGTTACAAATAGAAGAAGCGGCTCGTACATTATGAATGAAATCGATCGTATTATAAAGTGTTGCAATTGTGATGACGAACTTTTGCGTACGTATATTAATTGTTTAGTCCAATTGAAGAAATACAGCGAAACGTTTCAACAAATTCAAATACAATTAAGAAATGATTATTTAATAAGAGGGATTTGTGAAAGAGAAGTTGATGAGGTAATAAAGGGAAGTAAAGAATATGAAACGTATGTTCTCCCTGGAGTATTGCAGTGGAATTTCCTTAAGAACAATCCTCATATGATTGAAAAAGTATGTGAAGATTTGTTTACATATGAAGCATTAAATCATGTAGAGGTAGAGTGGAGGAAGGTAATAAGCTGTATAGATAATGAATGATTTATTATATAAAAAAGCTAGTATAAAACTAGCTTTTCGTTTAAATAAATAAGAAACATAGACTAATGATAAATCCTGCATATAGTAAGTTAACAACACAAAATCCCATAATATCACGCGCGCTTAAACCAGCTATCGCTAATGCCGGTAATGCCCAGAAAGGTTGAATTAAATTTGTCCAAGCATCGCCCCATGCAATTGCCATCGCTGTTTTCGCGGCAGGTACACCAAGTTCAGCGCCAGCTGGAATCATAATTGGTGCTTGCACTGCCCATTGACCGCCTCCAGATGGAACGAAAATATTTACAATGCCAGCACTTAAAAATGTAAAGAGCGGGAATGTGGTTTCATTTGAAATACTAATAAAGAAAGTAGAAATAGCTCCTCCAAGCGAAAGACCTTCACTATTTACTCCAATCATCATCCCCATAATTCCAGCATAGAACGGAAACTGAAGTAAAATACCTGAAGCACTCTTAGTTGAGTCAGAGAAAGCGCGAATATATTGGATAGGAGTACGGTGGAAAATAAGACCGGCAATTAATAACATAAAAATAACGATATCAAGTGTAAGGTTAAAGCCTTTCGTACTAAAATAGTTAAAAATATAAATAAGACCTAATAATCCGATGCAAAGTGTAATAATCATACTATTTTCCATTTTTTCAGCGAACGTATTGTTCCCTACTTCTTGAGCGGCAGCTTCTTCATGGAATACGCTAGGATCTACAGTTATCGTATGTTTTTCATCTGGATGCATGGCCCGGTTAATGAGAGGCATCGTAACGAGAAAAATAATAACTGGCACGAGTGCGTATGGTGAGAATAACGTTTCTGTTATTGGAATCGCTTCTTTAATACTTCCAGCTGTCGTTTTAATTAACGTTTCGCCGCCAGTTGCTAACGTAAGAGGGATAGAAGCAGAAAGGCCTGCATGCCAAATGAGAAATCCAGAGTAGGAAGAAGCAATTGCTAACCTATAATCTAATCCTTCTAACTGTCTGGCCACTTCTTTTGCATATAAAACCGATACAACAATACCAAATCCCCAGTTTATGTATGCTCCTAGTAAACTTACGATTGAAATAGCAATAATACCTTGTCCATTTGTTTTCGGTAATTTCGCTGCTCTCGTTAATCCTTTTTTAATAAGAGGAGCGTTTGCTAATGCAGATCCTGTCACGAGTACAAGAGCCATTTGCATAGAAAAAGCGAGAAGTCCCCAAATTCCATTACCCCAGTGATTAATCATTTCTACAGGTGTTTGGCTCGTTGCAAACATACCGAAGAAGATAACGAAAACAGTTAATAAACATGATAAAATAAACGGTTCTGGTAAGAAACGCTGCACAAGGGCAACACATCCATTTGTAAATGAACGAAACAAAATAGCTCAACCTCCTTATGTATATTTATTACAATTATTCGAGGTTGTTTGAGTAATATCCTTTAATATATGGAAAATTCAGATATTTAAGGTGATTGTCAATGAAGTATGGGTTATTTTTTAATTTAGATATATAAGGCCACTTAATCTTGTGTGTGGGACAATATTTTTATACAATTTTTAGAAATAATAGGATGACTTTTTATGGTTCTGGTGCGAAAAATTCAAGACCCTTGCAAGTAATCTCTTAAGCTTGGACATATTGAAAGTATGACTCTAAAACAGGTGCGTGATAAGTATGGAAAAGGAAAATTTGTTTAAATGGAAGCATTATCAGTCTGAACTAATCTTATTAACAGTAAGATGGTATCTACGGTACAATTTGAGCTTCCGTAACCTGGTGCAAATGATGGAGGAAAGAGGGTTATCAATAGCTAACACACAGGAAAATGCGAATTTACAACACTAAGAAGTTTTAATCCATAAAAAAGTGCACCTCCGATTGTTAGACTGTGTCTAATAAACGAAGGTGCACTTCAAAGGAATCAACTTTTTTTATTGAACTAAAGCACTTGTTAGCTTAATAGCAAATGATTGTAACCGGCTATTTCTCCCACAGCTCAATCAATCGACCTTCAGGATCTTTAATCCAAATAAACTTTCCAAATTCACTAATCTCTTCTTTCTTTTCAAGAGGTACACCAATATGTTCAAGATGCTGAATAGTCTCGTTTAGATTATGTACTTGGAAATTTAACATCACTTGTTGTTCTGTTGGAAAATAATTGTCATTTTCAGTGAAGAAAGAAAAGATAGTCTCAGTTCCTAATTCGGGTTTAATCACAGTCCCGTTCCAATTTTCTATTTCAATTTTCAACACTTCACTGTACCATTTTTTTATAACATCAAGATTTTTAGTTCTCCAAAATATTCCTCCGAAACCTTTTATCATTGTATTTAACTCCTATCTATCTTTAAATTTTTAATGACATAAGTTCAACCTTCAATAAAACGCAGTGCACAACGGGAATGGTGATCGGTTAGATCTTTTGCAAATTGTTGATTCGGAAATCCTCTGTGAAGCAATCTCAACCCGCCTGAAGTTAAGGATATATGATGATGGAATCGATAGAATAACATCCTGTTGGGGTCGAGAGTATCATTCTTTAAATATCGATAATAATCCCCAAATCGAAACTGCAAAAAACTGTGCTCATGCTCAATATCAAAGAACTCGGCGCCTTCGATATCAATCAAATAAGGTTCTAGTTTGTCATTAATTAATACATGATCAGGGCCGAGTTCCCCATGTATAAATCCATAACGACTTCTTGGTTCAATTTTTGATTCAAGCTCGTACAATGTATCGAGTAGATTGCTATGACTAGCCCTGATGCTGTCAATATGTTGGCATGCGTAATCTAAATCTTTTTTTGCATTCTTCATTTGCAAGTGATGACATTTTTCCGTGTTGATCCCACTTTGATTCGCTCTCCCATGAGTAAGTCTCTCGTTGGCATGCATGTCTGCCAGCATATCTCCTATCCGCTGAAACACTTTATCTTTAACACATGAATCGGAATGTTGAAAATAAACTTCTGCCTTTTGTCCATTTACATATTCAACGAGAGCATAATCATAAGGATAACGGTTTCTTTCCTTATTCAGATCATATAGAAGGGGAGTTTGAATTCCTTGTTGGATTAAATACTTGTTATTTAATTCAAATAAATCACTACTATAGGAGTGCTCATGTATATCTCCGTTTGCTATTTCTTCTTGAAAATAATTCATGGTAAGATCCCAAACATACAGAACGCAGGAAAATCCATTGCTGCAGTCAATCTTATAGACTACCTTTTGTGCACCGCCATGCATTTTCGTTACACTAGAAACCAAATAACTGGTACCAAAGACTTTTTGCATATACTCCTGTAAATCAGATTGATCAAGGTGACAAGTGATTCTCAATGAATAACACCCCTTTTCTTAGGTTTTGCTGTCAATCAAACTATATAAAAAATCTAACCAAAAGTATAGACTGTTTATTTGTAATTTGTTATGATGTTAAATTGGGTCTGGAAAAATAGTCATATAAAAACGGGTTGGAGCTCCAATGGTTTTTTTGATGAAATCATTCTTACTTCTCAAATACCTCGCCAAACAAAAACTTAAAATGTATTAAAATGAATGAATCTATACGATTTTCAATCCTTCTTCTTTTCACTAACTTTACCATTATTTTTAATTGAGTATTACTGCCCCGTCAGTTTAGGTGAAAACCTTCGCAATCTCAATGATCTATTCAAACTTGAATAATCTAATTGCCTGAAAACGTTCTTCAACAATCTGGCCCTTTAGTGGAGTAACTTTATTGCTACTCAGCAGTTTCTTAATCCGCCTTTCAGTTCAGATCTTCTTTTCACTATAAAAACATCTCTTTAGATAAACAGATCCAAAGGGACAAAACATCGCGCCTTTTTTATAAACACCGTGACTTTATTTAAAAGCGATATTAAAAATATTCTTCAAATCCTGGAAGCATATGTTTGCCGCAAATAAAAAGAACCATAAGCTTGCCAAACGGCAAAATTATGGTTCTTATCACAAAGTAAAAGCAATGTACGGTCTTTTAAATATAGTACAGTATTACGAAGTTTCGCTAATTTTAGTCTCTGTATGAGTGTTATTAGCAATTCTTTTCTTAATCTTAAAGTGATAGTAGGTGTAGCAAAAAATGATAAATGGTACAGTGCAATAGATTCCTAGTCTTTGACTTGGGATAAAGATAAGACTTATTAATATAATGCCATACAATCCAAAACCAAGAATTGGTACAAGAGGATAAAGTGGAGTTTTAAATTTTAAGTCTTCTAATTTTCCACCGTCGGCTAAATAATGTTTACGGAAAAAGAATTGAGAAACACAAATTGACATCCAAACAATAATTGTAATGACTCCAGAAATTGAAATGAGCCATAAGTAAACAGTTTCAGCAGCTACAACGCTTGTCAAAAGAGAAAAAGCAGAAATAGCTATCGTTAAGATTAAAGCGTTTAAAGGTATTCCTCGTGATGATAATTTCTTTAAAAAGGCTGGAGCCATATCATTTTTTGATAATGACCAAAGCATTCGAGTTGCAGCGTACAGTCCTGAGTTTGCGACAGAAAGAACAGCAGTAAGAATAACAAAGTTCATAATATCAGCTGCATATGGAATACCTATATTATCAAATACAGCAACAAACGGACTCTTTGTTAATCCTGCCTCTTCCCAAGGAATTAAAGCCACGAGAACAAAGATTGCTAAGACGAAGAAAAACATCGTGCGCCATATTATATTTCTAATAGAACGAGGTAAAGTCTTTGCTGGATCTTCACTTTCACCTGCTGCGATTCCAACAAGTTCTGTACCTTGGAAGGAATAATTGACTGTAACCATTGTTAATAAGATAGCGGCAAGTCCATTTGGGAATAAACCACCATGATTTACGAAATTTGAAAGAAGCGGAGCGGGTTCGTTTCCTTTTAAATCAATAAAGCCGAACATAGCGGCGCCGCCAAGAATAATGAAAGCAATAATGGCAGATACTTTTATACTTGAGAACCAAAATTCTGTTTCTGCATAACTACGAGCGGATAATGCGTTAATAGTGAATATTGTAACACCAAATATTAAACACCAAACCCAGACAGGAATATCAGGAAACCATCGCTGCATTGTAATACCAGCAGTGGTAAATTCAAGACCAGTCGTATTCGCCCAGCTTAGCCAATACAACCATCCGATGGTAAACCCAGTTGCGGGATTGATGAACTTAGTGGCATATTCCTGGAAGGAACCTGAAACTGGCATTGCTACAGCAAGCTCACCAAGACATAGCATAACGAGATACATTAATAATCCACCGGCCATAAAGGCAAGTACGGATCCACCAGGTCCAGCTTGACTTATAATAAAACCAGATCCGTTAAATAACCCCGTTCCAATCACACCACCGAGTGCAATCATGAATAAATGTCTACCTTTCATCGTGCGCTTTAATTCATTGTTTGTATTGTTTACTTGCGTCATTGTTTTCCTCACTTTCATAATTGGTAGTATGAAAATTGATGTTTTTCCGTATTATGGAATGTATTCCGTGATGTGAAATCTTGTTCTAATTTTCAGATAATTAAAAAGAAAAGTCAATATTTTTTTGTTTGCGTTTTCATTTTTTGATAGTGTTATATCTCTATTTTTAGAAAATTAAATAAATTAATTGATTTCAGTTTGAATTTTTGATAAATTGATAGGTAATTAGGCTAAACATACTACAAGTAAAGTTGAGGCGAGTTATGGTACAGTCCATTGATCGAGCGATAGGTATTATTAAGTTACTGAATTCTACAAATGAAAAAGAGTATTGGGCTATTTCTGATATAGCTGATAGAACACATCTCCCGGTTAGTACAGTACATAGGTTACTGAACTCTTTAATGGAGCATGGATTAGTTACGCAAATTTCAGAAACAAAACAGTACAAGATTGGACCAATGTGGATGGAAATAGGATTACGTCAATTGGAGAAGGTAGACTACAGATCTGTTGCAAGAGAAGTGATGAAGCGTTTGGCCTCAGAAGTTGAAGAAAGTGTTTATTTGAACATTCCAAATGGAACACATTCTATTATCATTGAAAGAATTGATAGCCCTTTAAAAATTCGAGTTATCGATAACTTAGGGGAGCAGATTCCACTTTCGATTGGAGCCGCAAATAAAACGATGCTTGCCAATATGAACACGAATGAAATGGAACACATTGTAGAACATTTACTTTCTTCTTTACCAGAACAAAAGCAAATTCTTTTCGATCAAATAAAGCAGATAAGAAATGAAGGATATGCTGTGAGTTATGGTGAAAAAACAGAGGGGACAGCTTCAGTAGCTGCACCTATTATAGGATTTAATCATAAAGTAGTAGGAGCATTAAGTGTTGGGTTAATTAGTCATCGAATTAATGATGATCGACTATCTTTTCTTATTAGTAAGGTAAAACAAGCAGCTCATGAAATATCAGTAAAAATCGGCAGTACATCAGAATTATAATTTTGATAGCTGTCGTCATTTTTTATTCATATATTGGAATTGATTTTCATAATGCGGAAAAATAGGGGGATTTATATGTCAAAGTGGCAATCTAAAGAACAATTGGTTCAATTATTAAGCAATCTTGTTGAAATTCCTAGTATTACAGGTTCAGAAGCTGAAGTTATATTGCCAGACTTTGTTGTAGAACAATTATCTGACTTACAGTATTTCAAACAAAATCCGCATCATTTACAAAAAAATCCGACGGGGGATGGACGATATTTTGTTACAGCTCTAGTAAAGAAAAGCGATAGTACGAAAAATACCGTAATTCTTGTTAGTCACTTTGATGTTGTAGATGTACAAGATTATGGAGTGTGGAAAGAAGATGCATTTAACCCTAAAAAATTAACATCTATGTTTTATTCTCATAAAGATGAGCTACCAGATCATGTACGTGAAGATATTGAACAAGGAGATTGGCTATTTGGTAGAGGAACGATGGACATGAAATGTGGTCTAGCTTTACAAATGGCGATGGTTGAGCAAGCTTGTGAAGGAAGATTTGATGGGAATGTTCTTTTATTGGCTGTTCCAGATGAAGAAGTGAACTCTGTAGGGATGAGAGCTGCTGTTCCAAGATTATTAGACTTAGCAAAAGAACATGACTTAGAGTATAAAACGGTCCTAAATTCAGAGCCTATGTTTTCAAGACATCCTGGTGACCAAAATAAGTATATTTATACTGGTTCTATTGGTAAGGTGTTACCTGGTTTCCTTTGCTATGGAAAAGAGACACATGTAGGCGAACCTTTTGCAGGATTAAATGGGAGCTATATGGCTGCATTATTAACAGCTGAATTAGAGTTGAATACGGACCTTTGTGATATTGTAGATGGTGAAGCGAGTCCTCCACCAACTAACTTGCTGCAAAGAGACTTAAAGGAGGATTATTCTGTACAAATTCCTCATCGTGCAGTCACATTATTTAATTTGTTTTTACTAGAAAAAACGATGACAGATGTAGTTTCATTGTTACGCCAAAAAGTAACGAAAGTAGCAGAGAAAATCGAAGAATCGTATGAGGAGCGAGCGTATCATTTTTCTAAGTATAATCCGTTCATACCGCCGAATCTTAAAGTAAATGTATTAACGTATGAAGAGCTTATCGCTTATGCAATTGAACAACATGGAAGAGAAAAAATAGATGAAATTCAATCCGATATTATAAAAAATAGAGAAGATAAAGATGATCGTGCAGTAACTATTGATTTAGTAGACAAATTATCTATCTTATGTAAAGAAAAGGCTCCAATGATTGTACTTTTCTTTGCGCCGCCATACTATCCAGCTGTGAGTTCACGCAACAATCCTTTCATTAAAGAGGTAGTTGTAGAAATGGAAAAGTATGCCCACTATAATCATAGCATTACATTTGAAAACCAAAATTATTTTGGAGGAATTTCAGATTTAAGCTATGTGGGCTTACAAAACCCATTGGATTCAATGAGTTCTCTTGTAGACAATATGCCATTATGGGATAAAGGTTATTCGATTCCACTTCAGGAATTAGAAGAGTTTGACGTTCCAGTATTAAATATGGGACCAGTAGGAAAAGATGCACATCAATGGACGGAGCGTCTGGACGTAAATTACGCATTTGAAACGTTATTAGATATGTTACCTATATGTATTGAAAAACTACTTGTTTCTAATAAAGTTACACAGTCATAGTGTTTGCATAAGAGCGAGAAAAGGACCGTAGTGATACGGTCTTTTTTTCGTAATGAATAGTTTGAAACCTTAGATTTATGAAATTGTGATGTAAGAATTCTCCTTAAAATAGATTCGCAATAAACTATTTAGAGAGAGTAGATATGGCTTGTACACTTTTTGTAACGGTATTTGCTGAGTTTTTGTATAATATAATTATGTGAAGTTAACATAACTTATTGTATCAATAATATATATTTGCGTAGAATATCCATTTTAAGGTTTTGAAGTACCCCCCTAAATGAAAAATTTATTTCGCTAAAGTTAGTTACTTAGTGAAGTCTGCTCATTTTTTCGTATTAGGGAAGAAGGTACTCCTTAACTTGATGGGTATGGGGTAGTACCCCTTGTAGCAAAACCGGAGTGGAAATGATGAGTATAAATAGTTTTGTGAGATTGATAAAGGACGAATTACTAAAAGAGGTAAGCATAAGAAGTGAGGATGAATTCGAGCCTATAGTAGTTAAAGATATTCCTAGACTTTGGAATTGTTTAGGGACAGGTAATTATGCCGCAGTATTTATGCACAAAGAATACAAAGATTGGGTAGTGAAAGTTTACGCGCGAGAAGGAGAAGGAATTGAAAAAGAGTCAGAAGTATACCGAAGAATCGGAAATCATCCTTCTTATTCGAATCTTATATATAAAGGAGAAAATTTCATAGTATTGAAACGTTTAAAAGAAATTACCTTATACGATGCTATTCATAAGGGGATTAAAATTCCTAAGCAGGTAATCCTTGATATCAATGAAGCTATAGAGTATGCAAGGGAGAAAGGATTAACTCCTTGTGATGTTCACGGAAAAAATGTGATGATGGAAAACGGAAGGGGATATGTAGTCGATGTATCTGATTTCTTAAAAACAAAAGAAGATAGTAAGTGGAGAGACTTAGAAAAGGCATATTTCACCTTTTACTTGCCTTTCATTTATAAATTGCCTTTCCCTGTTAAAATACCGTATTTCATGTTAAACATTGTTAGACGTTCATATAGAAAATATAAGAAGCTTACAAAGAAATTCAAATTGTAAATGGACCACATACTTATCTTTAGGTTAGCTAAGTGAACCACTAGTAAACAAAAGGACCATACATTTTAGATATGTCTAATATGTACGGTCCTAATTTTATAGCTTCATGAAGTAATTTATTTATAAAATGATTGTAACAATAGAATATACCCATTTCAGTACATTTCATTTTAAACATATTGATGTACTATAGTTCTAAACAAATCACAATAATGGATTAGAAGGGGAATAAACTATGTACACAGACGCAATTGAGTATTAAAATTTCAATCTAATTTACCTTTGCATAGATGCAGGTATCAGTTAGTTCTTTACCGTCAGCTGAAAGATCTTCATTACGTAATATCCCTTCAAGCTCAAAACCTAGTTTTTCAGGGATCGCACGACTTTTAGTGTTAGTAGATTCACAGCGTATTTCAATCCTTCTAAATTTGAGTAACTGAAATCCAAGATTTGTTAACTCACTTACTGCCTCTGTCATATATCCATTGCCACTAAATTGCGTATTAATCCAGTATCCAATTTCACATTTGGAAATTTTCCAATTAATTCCGTGAAGGCTAGCAGTTCCAATAAAATCATTAGTATCCTTATGATAGATAAGATAGCGAAAGCTTTCTCTTTTCAAAAAATCTATATGGGCATTTCTCAGGAGAATTTCCGTTTCTTCAACAGTAGGAATTGACTGAAATAAAAGCAACCATTGTTTTAACTCATTAATTGAATCTTTAATAGCTTGGTGTACGACATTCCCGTCACCAGCTTGAAGTGGTGCTCGAAGAATTAGTCTGTCTGTTTCTATTTGTAACGGAACATCTAATAAAATAGAATTCATATCATTTCTCCTCTCGAAAACTTTAAATTATGACAGAATGAAACTTATATAATAAAAAAACTTTCACCCAAAAGAAATAATTCTTGAGGACGAGAGTTGCAATTTCGTGGTACCACCTCAGTTTGTTGATATGTCACCATATCAACCTCTTCGGGTACGTTACTATAATAAATAAATTAAAAAATACCCTATCTCACTAACAGGAGATCCCGTCAAAGCAGCACTATAAGTTATTATAGAACCGTGCGAAGCTCCTAGTCTTTCTTCATTAAGAACTTGATAGCAATACAGTAAAGCTTATCTCCCATAGTGGGGCCTCTCAAAATTAGTAAACAATAAATATGTATTCAATTAATCACTTAGGAATCCCTTTTCACATATTGAAAACTAAACTGCCAGTTGGTACAAAAAATGGCTACCGAAGCAGCTTTAGGTTGTTTAACTCATGCATGCGTTAGTTGAATAAGGAATTATTATTTTTCATCTATTGGTTTCCAATTTTTTATCTTTTGCATAATAGGGTACCACCCCATCACCATCAAGCTAAGCTCATGCAACGTCAATTTTAAGAGAGATTATTTTCTTTTTCTAAAGATTATATGTAGGTGATTTAAAGATTTGCATACGAAATAAACCCTAACGGGTTTCATTTTTTTCATTTAGGGGAACAATTAGTCTCTTAAGTTGATGGGCATGTATGGTGCCCCCACACCCATCAACTTAAGGGATATTTTTATACAAAATGCGATTTTTTCACGTAGTATTTTATTATCGTTTATAGATGGTATAAAAGTAGGCATTTCAAATAAACCCTGACGGGTTTGAATCTTTTTACTATGTTACCTGATAAGTAGAAGTGGTATACTCATAGACAACACCCAAAATATCAAAGACTGTCTTTTTCTCATAACAGTGGAACTTTCGCCCGTTTTTCTGTAGGAGGATAAACAGGAAAAGCAGGATCACTTGAGTTGGAAGCTTTTGATACAATCCGATATAGGCTTCGTGAATTTCATGGGTTTGCCCTGGTTGTAGCTGGAATGGATTTGGAAATTGTTACAGGAAAAAGACCCGCCATTTTTACAAATCTGGAAAATCGAAAATGGCTGTTTATGAAACTTTCTATATTTATACTTAAAGTTCGTGCTACTTCTTTATTGCATTAGATAGTAATGTAATTTATAATACGTTTAAATGATTAAATTCTTAAACGGAAGGTAATGTTAGCCAAATGAACTGTAATGATAAAGT